>NZ_JBQFOV010000011.1:0-150247 GCF_056533885.1 Ruegeria sp. F12
GAGAAAAACACCAACAAATAGAGGGGAAACTGAAAGTTTCCCTTCCTATTTTTCTATATATATGTTTTTTATATTCTTTTTTTGCCCAAAATTAAGGCAAATCACCTATCACCCGGGATCTGTGTTATAGATCAAACGCTCATCACACGGTGCAATCCGCAGAATATTAGTCGTGCCCGGAACGTTGAATGGCACCCCTGCGGTGACCACGATCTGGTCGGTTTCAGCTGCGAACCCACCCGACCGAGCGGCGCGGGCCGCGTTCACAACCGCGCCTTTGAACCGCTCCAATTCTGGTGTCATGACGCAGTGGCAGCCCCAGCTAAGGCACAAGCGGCGGGCAGTGCCCTTCGCGGGGGTCATGGCGATGATTGGCACTCCAGGACGCTCGCGCGCTGTCAACAAGGCCGTGGTCCCGCTTTGAGTAAAACAGCAGATCGCTTTGATATCCGTCTTTTCCGCAATCTCGCGGGCCGCCGCCACGATACCGTCTGCAATAGTCGTGCCTTTCGCGGTCCGCGATGACGCGATGATCTGGGTATAGGTCGGGTCGGCCTCAACCTCGATGGCGACCTTGTTCATGGTCTGGACCGCTTCGACCGGGTAAGAGCCCGCCGCCGATTCCGCACTGAGCATGATAGCGTCAGTGCCCTCATATATCGCCGTCGCCACGTCCGAGACCTCGGCCCGCGTGGGCATCGGGCTTTCGATCATGCTTTCCAGCATCTGCGTGGCCACGATCACCGGTTTGGCCGCGCCCCGGCACTTGCGCACCAAACGTTTCTGGATCGGCGGCACGGCCGAAACCGGCAGTTCGACCCCCAGATCGCCACGCGCGACCATGATCCCGTCAGACGCATCGAGGATGTCGTCAAACGCCTCAACCGCCGCTGGCTTTTCGATCTTCGACAGGATCGAAGCGCGCCCATCCGCCAGCCCGCGGGCTTCGAACACATCCTTGGCACGCTGCACAAAGCTCAGCGCCAACCAGTCGACACCCAATTGGCAGACAAATTCCAGATCGTCACGGTCCTTCGCCGAAAGGGCCGCCAGCGGCAGCACCACATCGGGCACGTTCACCCCTTTACGGTTCGAGATCGTGCCCCCGACCTCAACCGTGCAATTGGCGAAATCCTGACCGCAATCCTGTACGATCAGGCGGATTTTACCGTCATTGACCAGCAGACGCGCGCCCGGTTCCAGCGCCGCGAAAATCTCGGGGTGCGGCAGGCAAACGCGGTTGATATCCCCGGCCTCGGGGTCAAGGTCCAGCCGGAAGGCCGCGCCTTCTTCTAATTCTTCAGAGTCGTTGGCGAAAACGCCGACACGCAGTTTCGGTCCTTGCAAATCGGCCAGAATGGCGATCGGGCTGTCCAGATCCTTTTCAACCTGACGGATGATCCTGTGCCGCTCGCGGATTTCATCATGGCTACCGTGGCTCATGTTTAGGCGGAACACATCCGCCCCGGCCTCGTGCAGAGCTCGGATCATGTCATAGTCATTCGACGCCGGACCCAGCGTCGCCACGATTTTCACATTTCTCAGGCGTCGCATTGGTGGTGCTCTCCTCACGTTTTCTTTAGGTGTCGCGTAAATGTTACCGCAAACATCACTTCAAGCTGCTTATTGCGCAATTCCCTTTTCAAAGCAACTGCCCTACACCTGCGACAAACAAGATGACAGGCTTATGACGTATTCTCCGTTTTTTATCCACGGCGCTGATCGCCCGTCGCGCTGGCTAATCACATGTGACCACGCCACTAACACCGTCCCGCATGACATCAATGGCGGAGACCTCGGCCTGCCGCGCGAGGATATGGAGCGTCACATCGCCTATGACGTGGGGGCGTACGAGGTCTCGAAACATCTTGGAGAAATCCTGAACGCGCCTGTGGTCGCGGCCAATTTCTCGCGTCTTGTGATCGACCCGAACCGGGGTGAGGATGACCCGACCCTGCTGATGAAGCTGTATGATGGGTCGATCATCCCCGGCAATCGTCACGCCGACGCAGCCGAGCGGGAACGGCGGCTGAACATGTGTTATCGCCCCTATCACAATGCTTTGGCCGAGCTGGCGGCCTTACCCCATGCGGTGATTGTGTCCATGCACTCCTTTACCCGACAGCTGCGGGGGCGCGACCCACGCCCGTGGCATGTGGGCGTTTTGCACACCCCGGACGAGCGTTTTGCGCGCCCGCTGATCACCCGGTTGCAGGCAGAAGACGACCTGTGCGTCGGCGTAAACGAACCCTATACCGGTGTCCTGCCCGGAGATGCTATCGACAAGCACTGCACCGCCTTTGGTCGCCCCAATGCCCTGATCGAGCTGCGCAATGATCTGATCGCCGATCACGCTGGACAACGGGCTTGGGCGGAACGTTTGGCCGTTGTGCTACAGGACGCACTGGATACCAGCGACCTTTGATCACACGTCATTGTGAGTATACCACCTGATCGCCATATATTCGTCGAAAGGGGATCGCCATGACCCAGGAATTCGTAACCTCTGTGTTTGGTTGGATGGCCGCGCTGAACATCGCAGTGCTGTTGTTCACAACATTAATGGTCCTGCTGCTGCAGGAGCAGATTGCGGGCGTTCACAGCAAGTTATTCCAGATGGAGCGGTCGGAAGTGAAACGAGCGTATTTCCGATATCTGGCCAACTACAAGGTCCTTACATTGATCTTTTGCATCGTACCTTGGCTGGCCTTGAAACTGGCCTGACATCCTGTTTGTTGAAACATCGCCTCCGGGCCGCTAGGTCAAGGACAACGATACTGTCATCCGGAGTCAGCGCATGGACAAGCAAACCGAAATCGAACTTCAGGCCGCAGCCTTCCGCCGGTTGCAAAAGCACCTGATGGAAGACCGCACCGACGTGCAGAACATCGACATGATGAATCTGGCCGGGTTCTGCCGCAACTGCCTGTCGCGCTGGTATCAGGAAGCTGCTAGTGAAAAGGGCATCGAGATGGGCAAAGACGAAGCCCGTCAAATTTTCTACGGCATGACCATGGATGAGTGGAAAGCCAATTATCAGACCGAAGCCAGTGCCGAAAAACAGGCCGCCTTCGAGGTCGCCTTTGACGAAAACGTCACCAAAAAAGGTTGAACGCTGAAATCAAAAAGGCCCGCCGGTTTGGCGGGCCTTTTGCTTAGATCGCCGCCTTGCGGCTTTCATCCAGATAAATCTCACGCAAGCGTTTGGCAATCGGCCCCGGTGTGCCGTCGCCCAGCGAAACCCCATCAATCTCAACTACCGGCATGACAAAGGCGCTGGCCGAGGTGGTGAACGCTTCATCCGCCTCTTTCGCCTCATCGATCGTAAACAGGCGTTCTTCGACTTCCATCTGCGCCTCGGCAGCCATACGCAACACAGCCTTGCGGGTGATCCCGTGCAAGATGTCGTTGGACAGCGGACGGGTCACGATCTTGCCGTTCTTGACGAAATAGGCGTTGTTGCTGGTGCCTTCGGTGACATAGCCATCCTCGATCATCCACGCATCATCGCACCCGGCAGCCTTGGCCATCATCTTGCCCATCGACGGGTACAGCAACTGCACTGTCTTGATATCACGGCGGCCCCAGCGAATGTCATCAATCGAGATGATCTTGGCGCCCTTCTGCGCGGCCGGGCTGTCGGCCAGGCCAGGCTTATTCTGCGTAAACAAAACCAGCGTCGGCTTGGTATCGGCAGCAGGGAACACGAAATCCCGGTCCCCGTCGCTGCCACGCGAGACCTGCAGGTAGATCAGGCCTTCTTCGATCCCGTTCAGCTCGACCAGTTTGCGGTGAATTGCCAGAAGTTCATCCTTGCTGCAGGGCTCGGCCATCTGCAGCTCGTCCAGCGAGCGTTTCAGACGCACCGCGTGGCCTTCAAAGTCGATCAGCTTGCCGTCCAGCACGCTGGTCACCTCATAAACGGCGTCGGCCATCAGAAAACCACGGTCAAAGATCGAAACCTTGGCCTCGGTCTCGGGCAGGTACTCTCCGTTCACGTAAACGGTGCGGGTCATGTCACTCTCCTCAGCCCCAGAGCGCCGCTTTTGGCGGATGCACTCCGGCGTCATCAAAAATCAGCGGGTTGGTGCGGTCTTCGGCCAGAAGAAGCGGGCCGTCAAGGTCTGTGACCATCACACCCTGCGCCAATAAGGTCGCAGGTGCCATCGCAAGCGAGCTGCCGACCATGCAACCGACCATGACCCTATAGCCCTCGGCCAGCGCCTGCTGCCGCAGCGCCAGAGCCTCGGTCAGACCGCCGGTTTTGTCGAGCTTGATGTTGACGACATCGTACTTGCCTTTAAGACCGGGTAGGCTGCTGCGATCATGACAGGACTCGTCGGCGCACACGGGCACCGGACGTTCCATTCCGATCAGTGCGTCATCTTCACCGGCAGGCAGAGGCTGCTCAACCAGCGCCACACCCAATCGCACCAGATGCGGGGCAAGGTCGGCATAAACAGCGGCCGACCAACCCTCATTCGCGTCGACGATGATCCGTGCGTTCGGCGCGCCCGCGCGCGCAGCTTCAAGCCGGGGCATGTCGTCCGGTGTGCCCAGCTTGATCTTGAGAAGCGGACGATGCGCGTTGGCGGTTGCTTGCGCCTGCATCGCCTCGGGCGTGTCCAGCGACAGAGTATATGCGGTGATCTCGGGGCCCGGAACTGGCAAACCGGCCAAGTCCCACGCCCGTTTGCCCGCACGCTTGCATTCCAGATCCCACAGCGCACAGTCTACGGCATTTCGCGCCGCCCCAGCGGGCAGCAGGTCCATAAGCGATTGCCGGGTGATGTCTGCCGGCAGACCCGCGATCTCGGCTTCAACCGACTCCAGCGTTTCATCATAGCGCGCGTAGGGCACGCATTCTCCCCAGCCCTGATGCACCCCGTCCGAGATCCGAACGGTCAGCACCTTGGCCTCGGTCCGCGACCCGCGCGAGATGGTGAACACCTGCGCCAACCGAAACACATCCCGCGAAATGTCTATCCGCATCACACACCTTTCCCCAGCAGAGCGACCAAGATTTTTCGACGAAAAATCTTTGCCAGACCGTGTTACAGCGCCGCCAGCGCGTCAACCAGCTTACCCGCGCCAAAGCGGTACGGGTCAGTGGCGGGCAAGCCTAACTCGGCCTCAACCTCGGCGATATAGGCACGCGCGTCGTCTTCGCTTAGGTTCTGGGTGTTAATCGACACACCGACAACCTGACAGGCCGGGTTGGCGATCCGCGCCAGCGGCAGCGCCGCGTCACGCAGATCCGGCAGCGACGGCAGAGAATACTCGGGCAAGCCACGCATATGCGTCCGCGTAGGCTCGTGGCACAGGATCAGCGCATCGGGCTGACCGCCGTGGATCAGCGCCATAGTCACACCGGAATAGGACACATGATACAGTGACCCCTGCCCTTCGATGTGATCCCAGTGATCGGCGTCATTCTCTGGCGTCAAGTATTCGACCGCACCGGCCATGAAATCGGCCACGACCGCGTCCAGCGGAACCCCCTGCCCGGTGATCAGAATGCCCGTCTGCCCCGTGGCGCGGAAAGTGGATTTCATGCCCCGCTTGCGCATCTCGGCATCCATCGACATGGCGGTGTACATCTTGCCTGCCGAACAATCGGTCCCCACGGCCAGACACCGCTTGCCGCTGCGCTTTTTACCATTGGCAATCGGATAGCCAACAGTCGGCACACGCACGTCGTGCAACGTGCAGCCGTGGGTTTGCGCCGCGGCCACCAGATCGCCCTCATCGCGCAACAGGTTATGTAGGCCAGAGGCCAGATCAAACCCCATCTCGAGCGCCTCGATCAGCACTTTCTTCCACGCCGCACTGATCACGCCGCCCCGGTTGGCAACGCCAATGACTAGCGTTTTCGCGCCGGCGGCTTTGGCCTCGGCCAGAGTCAGGTCGGTCATACCCAGATCGGCCTTGCAACCCTCCATCCGGTACTGGCCCACGGCGTTCTCGGGACGCCAGTCCCGGATGCCGATGGCGACTTTTGCGGCCAACTGGTCGGGCGCATCGCCCAAAAACAACAGATACGGTGTCTCGATCATTGCGGTGCACTCCTTTGATTCCGACGCAGGCTAGTGGAGCCGGCAGGCGAGAGTTTCGCGAATCCTTCTGTCAACGTCAGTTGGGTTGGGAGAATTTTGCGCAGTTTGCCGAAAATGCGCAAAGACTTTTCAAGTTTCCAAAGTGATTAAACTTTAACCGCCCACGACGCAGCGTATTTTGGAGAATGCTGCGAATGCATTGCCGCGCCTGCACAAAGACGCTTGCGCAGCGTTGCGCAATTTAATACCAGATAAGCCAACAAAATCGCAATTTCCTTTCCCGCACGAGGTCCAGATGAGCTTTCGCCTTCAACCCGCCGCCCCTGCCCGCCCGAACCGTTGTCAGCTGTTTGGTCCCGGTTCGAACACCAAGCTGTTCCCGAAAATGGCCGCCTCGGCCGCCGACGTGATCAACTTGGACCTTGAGGATTCCGTTGCACCCACTGACAAGGATGTGGCCCGAGCCAATGTGATCGAGGCGCTGAACACAATCGACTGGGGCGGCAAATACATGTCCGTCCGCATCAACAGCCTCGACACGCCCTACTGGTATCGCGACGTGGTTGATCTGCTGGAACAGGTCGGCGACCGTCTGGACCAAATCATGATACCCAAGGTGGGTTGTGCGGAGGACGTCTATGCCGTTGACGCGCTGGTCACGGCGATCGAGCGCGCCAAGGGCCGCACCAAGCCCATCAGCTTTGAGGTCATCATCGAATCCGCCGCTGGTATCGCCCATGTCGAAGCCATCGCGGCCTCATCCCCGCGCCTGCAGGCCATGAGCCTTGGGGCAGCAGACTTTGCGGCCTCGATGGGGATGCAAACCACCGGTATCGGCGGCACGCAGGAAAACTATTACATGCTGCGCGAGGGCGAAATGCACTGGTCCGATCCGTGGCATTGGGCACAGGCGGCCATCGTCGCCGCCTGCCGCACCCATGGCGTGCTACCGGTCGACGGCCCGTTCGGCGATTTCTCGGATGATGAGGGCTATATCGCACAGGCCAAACGCTCGGCCACGCTGGGCATGGTGGGCAAATGGGCGATCCACCCCAAGCAGATCTCGCTGGCCAATCAGGTCTTCACCCCTTCGGACGAGGCGGTTACAGAGGCGCGCGAGATCCTGGCGGCAATGGAACAGGCCAAGGCCAATGGCGAAGGCGCAACCGTTTACAAAGGACGTCTGGTCGATATCGCCTCGATCAAGCAGGCCGAGGTAATCGTGGCACAGGCTGAGCTGATCGCTGCAAATGGCTGACGAAAAAGGCGCCCCGCGGGGCGCCTTTCTTACCTTCCGAACACGTTGTTTGGCGTCCAGGTGAACCGCTCGCCCTGCTTGCCCCATTTCATCATCAGGCAAGAGGTTCCGTATTTCTGGAAATACTTGATGTTGAGCGGATACCAACCGGCCTTGGGCACCTCAACCTCTGTGCGTTGATTGGCTTCACAGCCCTGTCGACCATTTACATAGCCGATCTGCTGACCGCCGACCCAAGCGTCAATGCCGTCATTGGACCATGTTTCCAATTCATAGATTCCAGGCGAATCGAACTTGATATAACCGGTGACTTCAGCCGCCACATTGAACGCCTGATTGTAAGTCAGAACCGGGTCCCCTTCATTCGTGTCGCGATAGTCGAGCCCAATTAAAGGCGGGCCAGGCTCGGCCTTTTTCAACAAAAACTCAACTTTTGACAGGTTCTGGATTTTGCGCGGCGGGTTCCCCTCCCACGCATATTTCACATTCAAACCCGCTTTGGGGCTTGGCTGAGGATTGGCAGGTTGCAATTTCAGCGGCGCGGACACAGCCATCCCGGCGATCATCGCCAGGGTCACGGCCAGCGCTCCGGTCTGAGCGAATTTCATGGTCTTCTCCCTGAGTGTGGTCCCATTGGGGTTAACCCCCATTTTGGTCAGAACATTGGATAAACACTAGGATGTGAGAATTAACCTCGCAAGACAGTTAAAATTCACATTTGCGCTGTTAGGCACGCAAATCCTTGGGCGAATCCATCACCACATAGGACGTGATCGAGGTCACATGCGGCAATGTACCCAGCACTTCGGTGTGGAACGTTTTGTACGAGGCAAGGTCCGCGCACTCCACCCGCAGCAGGTATTCAATCGTTCCGGTAATGTTGTGACACTCCACCACTTCAGGTGCACGCTGCAAAGCGCGTTCGAACCCTTCTTGTGCAGCTTTGGTATGCTCGCCCAGACCCACGCCGATATAGGCGACGAACCCAACACCCAACGCCGCCGGATTAAGAACCGCCCGATAGCCTTGGATGACACCCACGCGCTCCAACTCCTGCACCCGTCTCAGACAGGCCGAGGGAGACAGGCCAACCCGGTCGGCAAGCTCCAGATTGCTGATGCGCCCGTCGCGTGACAGCTCGCGCAATAAATGTTGGTTTATTTGGTCAATCTTCGCCATTCATTGCGAAACTTAGAAAAACTTGCGCGATTTCGCAATTTCATTTGCTGTGGATCGGACAATTATCCTGCAATGACCTATGATCTGCTTTTCGCATTGATGATGTTTGCCTTCGTCTCGTCCATCACGCCAGGGCCGAATAACCTGATGCTGATGGCCTCGGGTGCGAATTTCGGGTTTCGCCGCACCGTCCCGCATATGCTGGGCATCGGGATCGGGTTCACCGTTATGGTTCTATTGGTGGGGGCCGGTCTGGCGCAGGTCTTTATGCGGGTCCCCCTGCTGTATAGCGCACTGAAAATTCTGTCCGTCGCCTATCTGCTTTGGCTTGCATGGAAAATCGCCCACGCCGCGCCAGCGACCGGGGGCGAAATCGCAGGAACGCCCATGACATTTGGGCAAGCCGCCGCTTTCCAGTGGGTCAACCCCAAAGCTTGGACAATGGCCTTGACGGCGACGACGGTCTACACGCCCAACCACACGATGGGCGCGATCATCACTGTTGCTTTGGTGTTTGGTGCGGTGAACCTGCCCTCGGTCAGCACATGGACGGTGCTGGGACAGCAGATGGCCCGGCTGCTGACAAACGCACGAAGGCTGGTGGTGTTCAACTGGACAATGGCCGCGCTTTTGGTCCTGTCGCTCTACCCGATCCTGTGGCCGGGCTAGACAGCCTTTTGGTGCGGAAAACTGCTGTTGAGTTGCATCCCTCGCGACGTCAGGTCATATAGCAATGAATTTCCGCGTTGAGAGGCGTCATGACCCAATATCTGGATTTCGAAAAACCCCTGGCCGAGATCGAAGGCAAGGCCGAGGAATTGCGCGCCTTGGCCCGCGCCAACGAAGAGATGGACGTGGCCGAAGAAGCCGCTGCGCTGGACGCCAAGGCTGTCAAACTGCTGGATGAGCTGTACAGCGATCTAACCCCCTGGCGGAAATGCCAGGTCGCACGTCACCCGGAACGCCCTCACTGCCAAGACTATGTCAAAGAGCTTTTCACCGAATTCACCCCTCTGGCGGGCGACCGGAACTTTGCCGACGACCTGGCCGTGATCGGCGGGCTGGCCCGCTTCAACGACCAGCCTGTCATGGTGATCGGTCACGAAAAGGGGTCCGACACCAAATCGCGGATCGAACGGAATTTCGGTATGGCGCGCCCCGAGGGTTATCGCAAAGCTGTGCGACTGATGGAGATGGCGGGGCGTTTTGGCCTGCCGGTGATCACCCTGATCGACACCGCTGGCGCCTACCCCGGCAAAGGGGCCGAAGAACGCGGCCAGTCCGAGGCTATCGCGCGGTCGACCGAGATGTGCTTGAAGATCGGCGTACCGCTGGTCTCGGTCATCATCGGCGAAGGTGGATCGGGCGGTGCGGTTGCCTTTGCGACGGCCAACAAGGTGGCGATGCTGGAACACTCGGTCTATTCGGTGATCTCGCCCGAGGGCTGCGCCTCGATCCTTTGGAAGGACGCTGAAAAGATGCGCGAAGCGGCCGAGGCACTGCGCCTGACGGCGCAGGATCTGTATAAGCTGGGCGTATGCGACCGGATCATCTCGGAACCCAAGGGCGGTGCCCACCGCGATCGTCCGGCCACCGTGGAATCGGTGCGCGCAGCCATCACGGACATGCTGAAAGAGTTGGACGGCAAGGATGCCGCCGCGCTGCTTCAGCACCGCCGCCAGAAATTCCTGGATATCGGCGCGAAAGGGCTAGCCGCGTAGGCTTAGCCCCCCAACCGACGCAGCAACGCGACCGAGGGCGTGCCCGTCACCGAAAGGCCGTTGGCGCGTTGATAGGCGCTGATGGCGGTTTTGGTGTTATTTCCAACCACTCCATCCGCGCCCTGCGTGTCATAGCCCGCCGCGGTCAGGCGACGCTGCAACTCTTTCCGATCCTCCAAAGTCAGACCTGTCTTGTCCGGGCCGAATGAGGCCTGAAAGGGTGCGCCGCCGGCAATCCGGTCGGACAGGTGCCCAACACCGATCGCGTAGCTATCCGAGTTGTTATAGCGCTTGATCACCTGAAAATTGCGGAACACAGCAATGCGCGGCCCCGGCACCTGCGGTTGCAGCACCGCGACTGGCGTGCCGGACACAGTCCCAACCTCTCCCCCCCAAGGCTGGCCACGCACCCAACCCGAACGGGCAAGGTAGGCTGCGGTCGAAGCCAATGAGTCTGCCGGGTCATCAGACCAGATATCACGCCGTCCATCGCCGGTATGATCCACCGCGAAGGCCAGATACGAGGTCGGGATAAACTGCGTGTGCCCCATCGCCCCGGCCCAACTGCCGGTCATGTTGGCAGGTGTCGTGTCGCCCTCTTGTATGATCTGAAGCGCCGCGATCAGCTGCTTTTCAAAGAAGGCACCCCGCCGTCCGTCATAGGCCAGCGTTGACGTCGCCGAGATCACGGGTATATCGCCTCGCCGCGCGCCATAGCGGCTCTCCAGCCCCCAAACAGCAACCACAACCTCTTTGTCGACACCATATTGCGATTCAATCTGCGACAGGGTTCCGGCGTGACGCACCATCATTTGCTTGCCGGTCTCGATCCGTTCGTCCGAGGCGGCGATGGCCAGATAATCCTCAAGCGAGCGCTTGAATTCGACCTGATTGCGATCACGCTCGATCACGCCCGGCAAATAGCCCGCCCCCTGAAAGGCCCGATCGAGTGTGCTTTGCGAGATGCCCTGCGCCGCAGCGCGGTTTTTGAAGCTTGCGACCCAAGAGTCCCAACCTGCATTCGGAACAGCGCGCATCCGCGATGCGGGGGCGGTTGTCTGCGCCCCTTCCGTGCAAGCTGTCAAAAGGGACGCCCCGAGGCCGATGGAAAATACCCGACGATTGATCATGGCTGAAATCTGCTCTTGTTTTGATTGGAACCAGACTACAGCAGCGGCCGGACCCAAGCCAGCAAAGTGTCATCCATTCGCCCAGCAACAGGCCCTTCGGCGGCAAGCCGCCTAGCTGACCAGCATCCGCAGCCCCTGGGTCACGTCCGACCGCACAGCTAGACGCAATCCCGGCTCGTCCCCTGCTTTCAGTGCGGCGATAATCAGCTTGTGGTAATGCGGCGGCTCGGTCCGGCGCAAACGCCCATAAAGCGCGCGCATAGTCGGCCCCAACTGCAACCAGACCGTCTCGGCAATCGCCAGCATCGCCGGCGCTTGCGCCCGCAGATAAAGCGTGCGGTGAAACTCCAGATTGGTGCGAATATAGCCCACCGCGTCCCTTTTCGTGACCATTTCGGCCACGGTCATGTTGATGCTCTGCAACCGGTCGATCAGGGCAATATGGGCACGCGGCAAGGCGCGGCTAGCCAATTCGACCTCTAGCAGTGCGCGCAGGGCGGCAAGTTCTTCGATCCGGTCATTGGTCAACTCAGGCGTCGAAACGCGCCCGGACGAGGACAGGAACAGCGCCCCTTCGGCTGCCAACCGCCGCACCGCCTCGCGGGCGGGCGTCATGGATACACCAAACTCTTTGCCGATCCCACGCAAGGTCAGCGCGTGGCCCGGTGCAATCTCGCCATGCATGATCCGCGCGCGCAGCGCCCGATAGATCCGGTCATGCGTCGCGGTTTGCGAGTCGGAGGAACGAGGGCTCTGCATGTGCCCATGTGATCACATCCAGCCCCGCCGTCAACTCGGCGGGCTATCAAATCTATAGTGATGAAGCTGCGCCCCGTTGTCGCGCAGCCAGCGCCTTTGATCCCGGTAGTCGCCGAAAATCCTTTCCACCTGCGCCCAGAACGCTGGAGAATGGTTCATCTCGGCCAAATGTGCCACCTCGTGCGCGGCGACATAATGCAGGATCTCGGACGGGGCGAGGATCAGACGCCAGGAAAACATCAACCCGCCCGCCGAACTGCATGAGCCCCACCGCGACCGCGTGTCCCGGATGGTCAGGCTAGAATAGTCCCGCCCCAGCATTGCCGCATAATCATCACAGGCCTCAGTCAGCCGGTCGCGTGCCAATTCCTTGAGGAACCGAGCCAGCCTGCGCCCCTCCGACCCTTTGGGCACCGCGATCTCACCGCCCATCAAGGCAACGCGACGCCCCTGTGCAGCAACGATTCGCCGTTCGACCCCTTCCACCGGTATGCTCTGGCCGATCTGAACCTGTTCGGGGTCAGGACGGTCTTGCAGGTGCTGCCTGATCCAGTCCTCCTTGGCGTGCGCAAAACTCAGCGCTTCGGCCTCGGACACCCCTTGCGGGTAGGTCAGCGTAACTCGCCCGTCCAGTTGGGAAATCCGCAGACTGATCCGCCGCGCCCGCGCCGATTTTCGCAACGTCAACGGGACCCGAGGTGTTCCCGGTAAGGCGTGATCCCCCATGGGTCGGTTTCTCCTGCTCAAAGGCTTTGACAGTGCCCGCTGCATGTGGCACGTGACCTGAATCGTTATTACGACTCACCTGATATCAAGGGGATTTCACATGCCCAAGGAAGAATGGGGCGTAAAGCGCGTTTGCCCGACAACCGGCAAGCGGTTTTACGACCTGAACAAGGACCCGATCGTCAGCCCCTATACCGGCGAGATCGTGGAACTGGACACCGGCAAAAGCCGGATGATTGCTGCTGACGCGGAAGATGCGGCATCGGCCAAAGCGCGCGAGAAAGCGTCGGACGAAGATCTGGTTCTGGACGATGACGACAATGTCGATGTCGATCTGGACGATGACCTGCTGGATGATGATGACGACAGCAATGATGATGTTTCGCTGGACGACATCACCGACATGTCGTCGGAAGACGAAAACTGATCCCGTTCAGAGGCGACCCTGCGTCGCCTCGAACCATCCCGGATATTGGGGCGAAAGTTTTTTCCAGAATTCCTTTTTTGGACTTGCACTCATCGCCGCCGTCTCATAAACGTCCGCCCACTGCTTAAGCAGTACCTTGATGGGGCCTTAGCTCAGTTGGGAGAGCGCTTGCATGGCATGCAAGAGGTCAGGGGTTCGACTCCCCTAGGCTCCACCAAAACTTCAAATCTATTGTTAGATAGCATTCGCTCGGGTATTTCGACTAAATCTGTTTCGCGATTCTCCGGTTGCAGGACTAAAGAGTATTTTTCTGGATCTTTGGGCTAAGAATGCGGGGAATTCCACTTCGGACAAGCGCCTAAACGAACCGAAAAGAGTTGCTCTCTTTTGAGGGAAAATGGTGCCCGGGGGCGGAATCGAACCACCGACACGAGGATTTTCAATCCACTTGTCCCACACTCTGAGTTTCCCGTTGGGACCCGTTAGCCTACGTTCGACAACGTCGAACACCAATAAAATAGGGGTTTAAATGCAAGGGTCAGTGGACTATGTTCCGCTAAGGCACTGGGACCCCCGTCGGGACCCACTGGAAAAATGGACACTGTGGGACCCGTGTGGGACCACGAAAACAGACCCGAATTGGACGAGACAATGGCACCGAAACGAACGCCGGAAATGACGGCAGCAAAACTAAGAAACACCCTTCCGGCCACTGGTCGCGATGCAATCACAATCCCCGGTTTCGCCGGGCTGCAAGTGCGCGGCAATCGCCACGAGGCGCAATGGTCCATCCGGATGCGCGACGCTCATGGACGCTTCCGAATTCCGCTGGGCGCGTATCCCATGCTCGACTTGGACGCCGCAAAAAAAGCAGCGCAAGTTTGGGCGGGCCGGTTGGCTCAAGGTGACGACGTGCGCGCCATGGCTTCCGCAATGCGCAGTCAAAAAGACGGCCTGACGGTTGCCGAACTTTTCGATGCTCGACGCGACGGTATCGAAAACAGGACCCGTGACAAAGAGCGTCAGAACATGCGCCGCACCTACTCCGCGTTTCTTGAGCGGCAGGCAAAGTCACTGACCAAAGAAGACTGGATGAAACCGATCAGGAAAATGCGCTTGGACGGTAAGGCGACGTCCGCCGAAAACCGCTTGCGCGAAATCCGGTCCATCCTGAATTGGGCGGCGGACGAGGAGCGCGAATATGTCGAACCCGTCCTTGCGAACATCAAAGCAAAGCAAACACCGGAGCGCGACGTAGCACCGACCTTGGAGGAGGCGCGCGAAATCTACACGGCGGCTGGAACCCTCGGCGCACCGTTTGGGCCTCTGATCCAGACGCTATTGCTTTTGGGTACACGCCGCACCGAAACGAGCAAAATGCGCTGGGACCAAATCGACCTTCAAAAGCAAGTATGGGACCTCCCCGCTTCGCAAGCCAAAAACAAGCAAGCCCTGTTGATCCCGTTGCCACCGGCGGTGATTGAAATGCTGGAAAGTCTGGAAGGCGACCGGACAGGTTTTGTATTCACGACCACCAAAGGCAAACGCCCTGTCTCCGGATTTGGCAAAGCGGCGACACGTCTGCGCAAAGCACTGTCCGACGAGGACGGCAACATGACGATGCCGGATTTCGTTTGGCACGACTTCCGCTCGACCTTTACAACGACCATGGCAAACGAACGCTATGACGATGCTCTCGTTGATCGCTGCTTGAATCACAAGCAATCTGCGACGCGCAGCAAGGTTTCTCGGCTCTACAATAAAGCAGCCAAGTTGGAGGAGCGCCGCGAACTTCTGAACGATTGGCAAAAGTTGGTCCAAGGCGAAACAGAGCCGCAAACTACTATTGTCGAAATGGACCGTCTAAGCGCATGAGTTTTCCCGCCTCACGCGGGCCACTTGCCCTACTTCTGTTTTGTCACCGCAACGGATTGTTAGCCGGAAGCGCGCGCCCTAAGACCGGATGGCCCACACGGACGACCGAAAACGACGACATGACCCTTGCGGAATTGATCGGCCTTCCTGATCTGGATGAGCGCGCCGCAATCGAGGTCGTGTTGGCGATGATCAATACAAAGAGCGCCGCTCAAAAACATCTGGCCCGCCAGATCGACCGACGCCGGAAGCAAAAACGCTCTGCCAAACGTCCACGGCCTTCCAGACGACATCCATTGCGCGCAGACGCCCTGCGCTTGGCAGAGCGCATTTCAGCGAACAATCCCGTTCTAAAGCCAGCAACCGTTGCCGCGCGGATCGCCGCCAAAATGGAGCGTGAGGGGATCGTCCCGCCTTCTGAGAAATCCATTGCAAACTGGATTCGGGCAGAGAAAAAGCGTCTCAAAAAGCGGTGACGGCCACGAAAATGGAACCTAGCCATGGCTAGGTTCCTTGGAGTTTAAATTCCGCTGGGTATGGTCGAACCATGGCACACGATACATACCCAATTGACCCCAAGCCTCCGCTCAACGCCACGCTAGGCGCACACGCGGCCACGCTTGCACAACACTGGTTCCAAGTATCTCCGCGCACGATGGAGGCTTGGCCTTTGCCTAAATCCCGCATCAACGGAAAAGTGCAACCCGCAACCGTCAACGTCTGGGCCTGCGCTGCGGCGCACTATGAGGACGACACCGCTTTGAACATGGCGCTGGGCAGATTGCCGGACGCGTTTGCCGATGAGGTCGAAGCGCTCTTACCTCAAGCCCGCGCCGACCTTGAGGCACTCAGGGAACGGAAGCGGAAAGCCGCGAAAGAGCGCGCAGCCTGACAATCCAAAATAGCTGGAACCCATCACGCCCTTGGGCGAACGGGGAAGGCGTAGCCATAGAACGAGACAATGAAAGCCAAGCTATCGGACATTCTAAAGGACGTGTTTGCCGCCTGCACAAGCTGCAGTCGCCGCTACCCGGAAAGCATGATGGATCAAAATGGCCGGTGTCACCGATGCCAGCCCAACCGGGCAGCGTAAGGGGCGACTATGAGCAAACCGGGCAGACACCACTTTGGGAATACCGCGAAAGAGTGGTTGGCTTTCAGCGACCGCCTGCGCGAGGAACGAACATCTGCCGAACTGATCAAACTCTGTCTGGCATCCTTCTACGCCCTATCGCGCTGGCTCCGGTTTCATGTCGTGCTGCACATCGCTGCATGGGCAGAGCGACCATTTCGGAGCCTTGGCGATTTCAGAGTGGAAGCTGCCGAACGCGCAGCAAACACGCCCGCCGAAAAGTTACTGGCCGAAGTTGACGCGCTCTTTTGGCGCATGACGCCGGATCAAAAACGGGCCACGCTGGAGCGTCTGTCAAAACTGACACTCTCGGACGAGGACATAGCGTATCGCGCCCAACTGAAAGGTAACATCGATGGCCAAAAAATCCGACATGCAGCTAGTCCGCGATTTGATGAGACCGCCAGAAACCGAAATGACCTCCGATCAGCTACAGGCCAGAACCGACGCCGAACGCGAGGTTAGAACCAATGGGGCCAGGTCGAGAGAAAATGGTCCGCCTAAGTTTCCGCCGCTGGATTTCATGGGTCCATTGAATGTCGCCGAAATCCCGCCTTTGAAATTTGCCTACAGGCGGTTTTACGCGCCCGGCTATATTTCACTGACGGTTGCGCCTCCGAAGGTTGGCAAGTCGCTTCTTGGCATCGCGGAAGCGGTGGACATGGCCAGCGGTGGCAGGTTGCTGGGAGGACCAGAATTTGATCCGCTGCCGGTTCTGTATTTCAATGCCGAGGACGACATTGACGTTTTGAAGGCCCGCGTCGCAGCCACGTGTGAAGTAGGCGGCATCGATCCAGACACCATCTGTGAAAAACTGTCACTGGAAAGTGGTCACGATTGGCCCGATTTCTATTTGGTTGGGCAGAATCAGCGCAACGTGCAGATTTACGAACCGGCGTTTTCGCACCTGTTGGACCGATTCAAGGCAAACAGATTTGCCGTCGGTGTTTTCGACCCTTTGCAGGACTTATCTCGCGCCGACGAGACGAATGAAACCTTTCGCGCGCTGGGCTTGCGGATGCGCCGCTTTGCAAGGGAGTCTGGGGCTGCTGTTGGCATCGTTCACCACACTCGCAAATTGCAAAACGGGATCACGCCCACCATGGATGACGCGCGCGGTGGAAGCGCGTTGCGAGGCATAAGCCGCTTTAATCGCATCCTTGTAGGAATGGACGCCGACGAAGCAGTCTCGGCCAACGTGGACGACCACCGGCGTTATTTTCGAATTGGCGAAATAGAAAGCAATCTCGCCCCGCCGGACCCAACGGCCAATCAGTGGTTCGAGAAACAATCTGTCAAAATTGCCAATGGCGAGTTTGTGGGGGCGGCGATGCCATGGGACTGGCCGGACGATTTCGCCGGGATAACCATCGACATGACCATTCAGGTGTTCGATAGCGCGCAAAGTCTTGATCCGGAGTATCGCCGCGCCAGCGCACAAAGCGAAGGATGGTTTGGTCACGCGGTGGCCCGCATCTGCAACGTAGATTTAGAGCCCGACGCCGAAAAACGCAAAAAGGCAAATTACAAGAAAATCGCCAAATTGCTGAAAACTTGGTGCGCGTCTGGAGTGCTGAAGAAGGGCGAGTTCAAAGACAAAAGTGCGCGTCGAAACGTGCCCATTTACGACGCCGGACCTAACCATCCGATGGGATCAAATTGATGTGCGCGCGCACCCCCCATACCCCCCAAGTGCGGCGCGGTGCGCTACGCGCATAGCACCTTACACCCTTTTTCTAAGCAAAGGGTACAAGGCTGCAACCGTCACCAACATCAGGGGGAGTAGCACCAAGTGTTTTTACGTGCGCGCTTAGGTGCGCCGGTGCGCGCTAAACAAAAGGGAAACTATGACCCGCGGCCACCGAAGAAACCATCACCACCGGCGCTCAAAGCTGCCGCTCAGTTCCAAGCACCTACAAGGAATGAGTTACCCAAGAACGTCGAAACACCCATTGAAGGCCCAGCCGTGGACGCGACACCAGCGCAATCGGCTCCATCGATACCGTCGGACCTGTCGCCCGCAGAAATCGGCTGGCGAATACAGGAGCGCCGGGGGGGGTAAGGTTAAAACAAATTGCGTTGAGGCGTCACCGCACAGGGGAGCACGGAAGAATTGCTATTGTAAAATTTTGGCGGTTACATTTGCAACTAACAGCAGGTGAGAACGAGAATGGCCAGCAGAAGAAGACGCAGTGACAGTATCGCAGCAGCGCAGGAGCGCGCGCAAGCCCGAATTGGGAATTTCCCATGGCCGCTTGACCTCGTTGCTCTGCCTATTGACCCGGAACACAGAGATAAGGTTCTGGCTGTCGCCGACCGCGTTTGGCAGACCCGAATGCCAGACGACTGGCTTTCGACGGACACCGCCGTCATCGCTGAATACGCCAGAGTTCAGGTTCAAATCCTGATCATTCAGGAGCAGATGGACAGCCTCGGGGTTCTGGTCAAAAGCAAGGATGGCACACCGCAGGAAAACCCGCTGGTGTCTGTCGAAGGTGATCTTAGCCGCCGACGCATGGCGCTGGCGCGGGCGCTGCACCTTCATCTCGCCATCGATCCGCGCAACCTGATCAACAACCGGCCACGGCAGTATCACGAACCACTGTCAAAGCCTAACGACGACGCGAAAAAGAGCCTGCCTAAACACCTACGAAACCTGATCCAATGAGCGGCGTGTCTCCAATGTCGGATGACGAACTGATACGGATTCTGGGCGGTGAACCACGCTTTGACCTTTGTCCCGGCCCGGCCTCAAAACGGCTGCTATACGACTACTGTTGGAAGACGATGGCACAGAGCGTCGGAAAGGAACGGGCGAAGGCAATCGCTTTGCTCGGTGGTTTTCGCCCGCCGATCTTTCGACAGGTTCAGACCGAGGTAGCCCACCTGCGAGGTAAGTCTAAAGCGGAACTCAAGCGCATGGCGAAGAACGAGGTTAAAGCGGCTGGGTGAATTTGGCGGCTTTCATTCGGCAAACATCGTGCCAATATTATTTAACATTAAACAAACAGATTTTTAGTGCCACTGGCTCCTAGCCGGACATTCGATAAAAGTGTTGAGCGGCAGATATGCGACCGAAACCGGACTCTAAATTCTTGTTGGCTCCGCAGCTACGTCTGCTTCGACGTCCCAACGACCGTTTGTGCTGGAACTGGACGTTGGTTAGACGCGGCGTTATCGTCTGGATCAACACAAATGACCTCAGTGGGCCCGAAGCAGTCATTCGCTGCGATAAAGTCGGACGACTGCTATGCGGACAAAGCGGACTTTTGTGATTTGACAAGGCATATACGCTCAACGCCTATCTCCAACACTGGCGTCGGGGTATTTGACAGCGCGCTAAACTTAATTTGAGCTCATGTTTCCCAAGGAGGCTTTGCGCCAATCTCTGCGACGAGAAAGTCCATGAACACCCGCACTTTGGGGGACAGTACGTTGGACTTGGGATAGATCAGCCACAAGACATTGTCCTCTGCGGCTTCAAAGTTTGGAAGAACCCGTATCAAACGGCCTGATTTCAGTTGGTCATGCACGCTCCATAGAGCGTTCAAGGAAATACCGGCCCCGGCCAATGTGGCGCGGACCTGGCTTTGACCGTCGTCAATTATCAATTGACCTTTCGCCGATGCGGGGTCGAAAACCGCGTTCTCACCTTCCAGTCCTGTCAACAGGCGCGGTTGGCGGTTTTGGAAAGCAATCAAGTGGTGGTTGTTTAGATCATCAGGAGTTTTGGGCGTGCCGTGCGTGTAGAGGTAGCTTGGTGCGGCGCAAAGAATACGCTGGTCATCGGCCAGTTTGCGACCCTTGAGGCTAGTGTCGACAAGTGGCGCGTTCCTGAGTGCCAGATCATAACTTCCCTCGATCAAGTCGAACTGCACATCCGACAGACGCAGATCGATTGTGAGGTCGGGGTGCTGTTCAAGGAACTTGGGCAGAATTGGCGCGATATAGAGTTGTGCAAAACTGCTAGGCGCGGCGAAGCGCAACGTTCCTTTGATGGTTGTTCTTTGCTTGCCTAAAGCAGCAAGTGCGGCCTCTTCCTGCGCGATGATCTCTCGGGCGAAGGGCAGGAAGTCAGCACCTTCGACCGACAGTGACACTTTGCGCGTTGTGCGGTGGAGCAATTCGGAACCCAAGTTTTGCTCCAACTTGGCGAGTTTTGCGCTGGACACGGCCGGTGCCATGCCTAATGCGCGCCCCGCCGCGCTTATGTTCAGTATTTCTGCTGCCCTGACAAACAATCGCAGCGCATCTGTATCAAGTCCCATTATATAGCAAACCCGAATTATCATTCCACCGATGGGCAGTTTATATGCAAATAGATTGACGTTAAATCCCTGTAATCGATGCAACACAGCATGGACAGGAGGCGCACATGACGCGGACAGCCACAGTCAACTACCACGTCCATAAGCCCTATCGGCAAGCCTTTGAGTTGGATGCAGGCGGGATTGCAGGTAACCTGGTTTCCCCCGAATTAGGCACAACAAGCGTTACGTTGGTCGATAATCGCGCGACGACCAATACAGTTAAATTTGCGTCTGATTCTGTTGAATTCGTAGCGCTTATAACGCAGGTTCAGCACTTTTCAGGAGCCGCCTGGAAACCGATATACGATGCCGAGTTGACGGCGATGCTTTCTGACAGGCTGGGCGCGCGCGAGGTTTTGGTTTTCGACCATACGGTTCGGAAAGACGACCCGAGTGCGACGCGCAAACCCGCACGTAACGTTCACAGTGACTACAGCAAGGACGGAGCGGAACAGCGGCTTGCTGACCTGCTGGGTGCCGAGGTCGCGGCGGAATGGGCGCAAGGCCACTATGCTTTTGTTAACGTGTGGCGCCCCATAGAGCATCCGATCAACTCCGCTCCGCTTGGCTTTGTGCGCCCTTCATCGGTTGACCCGTCCGACTGGATTCTGCTGGACCTGATCTATCCCGACCGCAAGGGACAAATCATGGGGTTGGTGGAAAACCCAAAGCATAGCTGGGTCTATCAATCCAAGATGACACCAGATGAGGTCGCGATCTTCAACATCTATGACAACCAAGGCCTACCATCGGTCGCGCATAGCGCGCTCGACATGGTCGAAGATCCACGCATCTCCACCATCCGCAAAAGCATCGAAAGCCGCACACTGGTGCGCTATTAAAAGGACCCCGAGATGTTGGATAAAATGCAGCCTACTGAGTTTGCCCAGATCAACGTGGCCTATAACCGGGTGTTCCGTCGCGGGCGGTTGAGCATTGGCCTCGTGCTGCCGCTCGAAGCATACGCAGTCGGCGCCGAGCCGAATATGCTTGGACATCTAGAAGCGGCTCAGAGGGCAGAGGAACTTGGGTTTGCGGCCCTTTGGCTGCGCGACGTGCCGTTTAATGTTCCAAGCTTTGGTGATCCCGGGCAAGTTTTCGATCCATTTGTCTATCTGGGGGCATTGGCAATGGCGACGGATCGAATTGCGCTGGGAACGTCGAGTGTAATCCTGCCATTGCGTCACCCCGCGCATGTGGCCAAGGCGGCGGCGACGACCGATGTGCTCTCGGGGGGGAGGTTGCTTTTGGGCGTTGCTTCAGGTGACCGCCCCGAGGAATACCCGGCGATGAACCACAGCTTTGACGACCGAGGGGCACGGTTCCGCGACAGCATTGACTACATACGGGCGGCTGGGTCGGATTATCCTACTCATCAAAACGCCCAGGGCACTTTGTCTGGCGGAATTGACTTATTGCCAAAGCCGCATGGTACTCGACTGCCGATGCTTATTACCGGCGGTAGCCAGCAATCCCCCGATTGGGTGGCGCAGAACGGCGACGGTTGGATGACATATCCGCGGAATGCGGCGGCTCAGGGCCAAGTCATCGCAGATTACCGACGACGCGTTAGGGAAGCGGGCCAACTGGATAAACCTGTCATGCAATCGCTCTATGTCGATGTTGTTGCCGACCCTGACGAGCCTCCGCGCCCGATCCACCTTGGGTTTCAGTCTGGCACAAATTTCCTTCGCAGCTATCTGCGCGAGATTGAAACGCTCGGGATCAACCACGTCGCGCTGAACCTCAGGTTCAATCAAGCACCTATCGACGCAACCCTTGAACACTTGGCAGACACTGTGCTGCCTGACTTTTCTTAAAGGATCAGACCGATGACCAAGACCATTCTCATAACAGGTTCGACCGACGGCATTGGTTTGCTGACGGCCAAGAAGTTGGCCGCTCACGGGCACAACGTGCTGTTGCATGGCCGCAGCATTTCCAAACTGGAGAGCGCAGCTGCCGAAGTCGGTGAAAATGTCGAAACCTATGCCGCTGATCTGAGCGACCTGTCCGCGGTGCGTGAACTGGCCGAGAACGTGCGGGCCAGACATGACAGGTTGGATGTTTTGATCAACAACGCGGGGGTGCTGAAAGCCCCGCAAACCGTACTTGAGAACGGGCAGGATATCCGCTTTGTCGTCAACACTCTTGCACCGTATCTGCTGACCGATTTGCTGCAGCCGAATATTCCGGCAAACGGGCGTGTCGTGAACCTCTCATCTGCCGCACAAGCCCCGGTGAACATCAGGGCCATGCAAGGTAATGTGCCACTGGCGGATATGGAGGCCTACGCCCAAAGCAAGTTGGCGATCACCATCTGGACCCGGGAATGGGCCAAATCCCAAGCTGATGCGCCTGTGGTGGTCGCGGTAAATCCCGGATCACTTTTGGCCTCGAAAATGGTGCAAGAAGGCTTTGGCGTTGCCGGGAATGACATGAACATCGGCGCGGATATCCTGATCGAGGCCGCCCTGGGCGCGCGGTTTGCTGACGCATCAGGGACCTATTTCGACAATGACAGCGGCGCTTTCGCAAACCCGCATGCCGCAGCACTGGACATAGATCACGTTGCTGACGTCATGAGCACTATCAAAGAATTGATTAAACAGACCAACTGACCCTCTCGGCGCTAAAACGCCAAGCACTTCCATCTTTAACACCCCTCTACCCTCACGCATGCCGCGTCGAGGCCCAAGAAAGGACTGCCTGATGAAATACGAAAACTTTCAAACCTTTGACGTAGCCGTTGAGAGCGGTATCGCTACAGTGACATTCGACTTTGGCTCTGTGAATGTGCAAGGCCAGGAAATGCTGGCCGACCTGAACAGTCTGGCCATGCGGCTAGAGCGGGACCGCGACACCAAGGTCGTGATCTTTCAATCGGCCAATCCGGAAATCTGGGTCTGCCACTACGATACCGAACTACTTAAGGATATGTCGACTGAGGCCGTGTCCCGCGAGGATGCGCAACTTTTGGACCTGCAATCGGTCTGCGAGAGGATCAGCAAGGTACCACAGGCAACTATCGCAAAGCTGGAAGGGTTTGCGCGCGGCGGCGGACATGAATTGGCATTAGCACTCGACATGCGCTTTGCCGCGCGGGGCAGGTACAAGTTCATGCAGATGGAAGTCGGAATGGGCATTCTTCCCTGCGGCGGCGGTGCCTCACGTATGGCGCGTCAAACCGGCCTTGGAAAAGCGCTTGAGATCATTCTGAGCGCTCAAGACTTTGACGCAGATGATGCAGAGCGCTTGGGCACCATCAATAAAGCTTTGGAGCCGGATGAAATTGGTCCGTACGTAGCCGCGCTGGCCGAGCGGATAGCACAGTTTCCAGCAGAGTCGATCAATGCCTGCAAACAGATGGTCTACGAATCGATAGACAAACCAATTGATGAAGCGCTGAAAGCCGAAGCCTATTGGCTTTATCAGGCCACCAGCAAAACCCCGGCCGTCAAACGGTTCGCCATCGCGGATGAACAAGGTTTGGAGCACGACATCGAAAACCAGCGTAAATGGGGCGATCTGGTGATGCAGGTACAGGACATCAACTGACCTACCCCCAACACAAGTATCTAGTCAGGTGTGCGTTGTTTCGACGTGCCTCTGGCGTGGCGTTACAAAAGGAATACACCAATGAAAGCAATGGTTCTAAATTCATATGGACCCGAAGCACCGTTCGAGCTCGCAGAAATGCCTGATCCGGTGGCGACACCTGGACATGTGGTGGTCAAAATGGCCGCAGTCAGCGTTAATACCGTCGACGCTATGATCCGAAGCATGGGTGCGGACCTGCCGCTGTCCCCCAAATTGCCCGCTTTGCTTGGCATGGATTTTGCAGGCACGGTTATCGCAATTGGTGAAGGCGTGACTAACTTTGCCATAGGCGATGAGGTGTATGGCTGCGCTGGAGGTTTGATGGATTTGCCTGGCTCTCTCGCGGAATACATTAACGCGGATTCCCGTCTGATCGCACACAAACCCAAGACGCTTAGCATGCGGGAAGCTGCAGCGCTGCCTCTCGTCGGTATCACCGCCTATGAAGGGTTGACACGCGCAGATGTGAGCGAAGGGCAAACCGTGCTCGTCCAGGGCGGCGCTGGTGGTGTGGGTCATGTTGCGGTTCAAATCGCACGCCACCTTGGTGCAACAGTGTGGGCGACAGGTCGCGGCGCAGATCAGATGTCACTGATCGAGGGTCTCGGCGCGCGCCCTCTGGATTTCACAACGCAGAGTGTCGAGGACTATGTTGCGGAGCATACCGGTGGCGTCGGCTTCGACGTGGTGTTCGACAGCGTAGGTGGGTCGAACATGACGAACTCTTTCGAAGCAGCCAAGCTTAATGGCCATGTGGCCTCAACGGTCGCGATGGTCGAGATTGATTTGACTCCTGTGCATTTCAAAGGTCTATCTCTGCATGTTGTCTTCATGCTGATCCCGATGTTGCACGATGTCGGGCGGCAAACACATAGCGACATCCTGAGGATACTGGCAGATCTGGCGGATGATGGCGCGCTCAAACCGATTGTTGACGAACATAAGTTTGGGTGGGCCGACGTCGGTGCAGCTTACGCGCATCTGACGAATGGATCTGCGGTCGGAAAAGTCGTTGTGGAATTGTGATCTGATCCGGTTGGACTTAGGGCGCGCATAATTACTTGGCACACCAAATCAGTTTTCGCTGCAGTTGACGTCGCCTATCATTGCATAGCTGGCTTTGGTGCAAATTGCAGAACAGGTTGCTTTTGGCTGGGAGCAGATGTTCGGCAGAATTCGTTGAACGTCTGCTACGCGGAGCAGAGTAATCGTTTAGGCGTAGGCGTGATAGCGGCTTGGATCGTCTGCTCTCAGTGCTTGGTTGAGTTCGTTTTGGCGTAATAACGCTCAACTCAGCATTCTTTCCGAAACGTCCTCAAGAAGGGTATGAAGATCGAACTCTTCGCCTTTCTCCGCAAGCCCTTTGTCATGCAGAATGAAAGACAGCCCGTGCACGAAACTCCACAACAAAAAACCACGGCGGCGAACTTCGCCTGTGATTCCCGGTTCACCGAGACACTTTGCTACCTCAGTCAAAAGAATCCCGAAGCTTTGCTGGCCGCCTTCCTCCAGCCGGAGGTCCGCGATACGGTCTGTGAAGCCGCCAAATTTCAGTCTGAAGATCCCGGGCTCATTTAACGCGAAGGCAATATACTCCATTCCTATGGCAGTAATGCGCTCGGGAGTTCCTTCAGGAACACCTTCCAGCGCAGCCAGCATTTTGTCTCGGTGCCGATCCATTCCTTCAAGGACAGTGGCAACCAGCATTTCTGTCTTGTCTTTGAAGTGCTTGTAAGGTGCCGCGGTCGATACGCCCGCGCGTCTGCACGCCTCGGATACAGAAAAACTCTCCGGACCTTTTTCTTCAACCAACTGTCGGGTTGCTTCGATCAGTGCAGCGCGGAGATCGCCGTGATGATAGGCTTTCTTGCTAACGGACAGACCAGCCGCTTGTCTGTTTGTCGGATGATTTTTTTCGGTGCTGCTCATGATCCAACATGTGCCAGATCACGTATCTCTTGTCAAAGTGAGAACTTCTAACATATGTTAGAAACGCTAACTTGATGAGGTCCCCAAATGCCGAATCCTGCAAATTCATCTACTGAAGCGACCAAACCGAGCCTACTTGCACGTGTGTTGCGCAGCACTGTGCGCCTGGGAGTAACCGTCAGTATTATGGCCGTTGCAGCGGCCGCCGTTTACTTTGGCGCATCCGAGCTCACCCGTAGAGCGGACGCTGTACCCGCACCAGATGCCGCTGCTGTGACACCGGTGTCCGTGACACCGATCACGTCCGAGAGCGCATACACAGTCGACCGTGTATTCATCGGGCAGGTCGAACCTCAGCGTTCGGCAGATATCTCTTTCGAACTGAACGGGACGCTGGATCAAATTCTGGTGGATGAGGGCGACGAGGTTGCCAAGGGTCAACTTCTTGCGACACTGGACATCGCACTGCTGGAGGTCGAACGCGACCGTCTGACAGCATCACGTGACGCCATTGCAGCCCAACTTTCATTTGCAAAGAAAACAGTCGAGCGAAACGCGAAACTCATTGAAGAAGGCTTTACCAGTCAAGCCCGTTTGGACGAGGCCGTTTCTCAGCAGGATGAATTGCTATCCAGGATTGGCGAGTTAGATGCCGCCTTAAGTGATGTGACCGTTCGGATCGAGAAATCCAGTATCGAGGCTCCGTTTGCCGGTCAAATAACCGCGCGACACGTGGATGGCGGTGAAACTCTGCGCTCGGGCGAGTTGGTTTTGGGTATGGTCGAGGTCGTGTCGCCGCAGGTTCGGATCGGTATCCCTCTCGATGTTGATCCGGCGCTGTTGACTGACGTTGAAATCGAAATTGCAGGTCAAAGCTATCAGGCTGAGCTTGCAACTTTGCGGCCCGATATTGACCCGGTGACCCGAACCCGCACCGCGCTGTTCGGTTTGAAGTACGCGCCGGACGTTGCTTTCGGACAAACAGCACGTGTGCATGTACTCGAACCCGTCCAAAGTGCGGGGACCTGGGTGCCTACAACATCTCTGAAGGAAGGAACTCGCGGGCAATGGACACTGCTCGTTGCCGATGCGCAAAAGACTGTGCGCCTGGCGACTGTCGAAGTGCTACATGCCGAAGATGACCGCGTCTTTGTGCGTGGCGCGTTTCCGAAAGGCACCGTCTTGATTGATCAGGGGCCGCAGCGAGTCAGCGTTGGTCAGCGCGTTGTCTTCAACACTGGCGAGTAACGGAGCGATTTGATGGAAACTCTTACCTTTCGCCATCCCCGACTGGTCGCCCTGATCATTTTATTGCTTGTATCTGCAGGTCTGTCTTCGTTCCTATCACTTGGGCGGCAGGAAGATCCTACGATCACCAACCTCTTCGCAACTGTAACGACACAGTTCCCGGGTGCAGATCCAGAACGGGTTGAAGCGCTGGTGACTGCAGAAATCGAAGAAGAGCTGCGGAAAATCGCCGAGGTGGATGAGATCAGTTCTGTATCCCGTTCGGGCGTGTCGGTTGTTTCGGTAGAGTTGCTGGAAACGCTAGATGAAGCCACCATTGAGCAGGTTTGGGCCGAGGCTAGGGACGCCGTTGAAGATGCGCGCCAGATTTTTCCCACAGGAGTATTGCCACCGGAATTCGATGCCGAGGGCATTTCTGCCTATTCTGCGGTCATTGCAGTTGCGGCCGAGGATCCAGACTTTCCGTTAACTTTGCTGTCACGCCATGCCGAAGCACTGGGCGACAGATTGCGTGCGATACCTGCCACACGAGCAGTGGACTATTTCGGTCAGCCGGAAGAAGAGGTGCTCGTAAGTGTGGATATGGACAAGGCCGCTGCACTTGGGCTTGGCGCTGCCGAGATTTCCCAGCGGATCACCGAAGCAGACGGAAAGGTTCAGTCTGGGCGGTTGCAATCTGATGTCGACCTGACCATCGGCGTCAGCGGAGAAATTGAGAGTTTGGATCGCATTCGGAGCATCGTCCTGCGTGAAAACGCAGGCGGCGCCGTGGTGAAGCTCGGAGATATTGCCAGCGTAGACCGGGGCGCACGCGAACCGCAGTCCTCAATCGCGTTTGCCAACGGAAAGCCCTCCGTTTTGGTCGGGATTCTGGCGCAGGACGGCGTACAGATCGACCGTTGGACAGGCTTCCTTCGGGATGAGCTTGATGCCGGTGCCGCGTCGGTACCTTTGGGCATGCAGGAAATACTGCTGTTTGATCAAAGCCAGTACACGACGGATCGTTTGTCAGAGGTTGGGGCCAACATGGCCATTGGCGTGGCTCTGGTCGTGGCAGTTTTGTTTGTTACGTTAGGGGTTCGGGCAGCCGCGATTGTGGCTTTGGTTTTGCCGGTTGTCTCATTGGCAACCCTGGCGACGATGAACATGATTGGACTGCCAATCCATCAGATGTCTGTGACCGGACTGATTGTCGCCCTCGGTCTGCTCGTTGACGCAGCCATCGTGATGACCGATGAAATTCGACGTCGTCTGCAGGATGGGATGGAGCGACTGGCAGCCGTGCGAGATGCTGTTCGCAGGTTGGCCGCGCCATTGCTGGCATCGACCGTGACAACGGCGCTTGCCTTCACGCCGATGATCTTGCTGCCAGGACCCGCAGGCGATTTTGTCGGCGCCATCGCCATCGCCGTGGTTCTTATGCTTGTCTGGTCCCTAGTTGTGGCCTTGACTGTGACTCCGGCGATTGCGGGCTGGCTACTGTCCGATCGCCCAGACGCAGGAATGCTGAGCCGCGGTATCAGCATCCCGCCACTTGCCCGTATGTTCGAGGCCTCAATTCGATTGTCAGTCGCCAATCCGGTGCGATCTATCGCGTTGGCATTGATCTTGCCGGTGCTTGGCTTTGCCGCCTTTCCAACGCTGACCGCGCAATTCTTCCCGGGCGTCGACCGCAACCAATTCTATATCGAAGTCGACATGCCGGGTGGAGCGTCAATTGCCACCACCGAAGCAACCACCCGCCAGATCGATGAAATGCTGCTGGCTGACGACGGCGTCAAAAGCGTCTACTGGACCGTCGGAGAGTCCGGCCCGGCATTCTACTACAATATCGTTGGAAACCGCTCACGCGAGCCTGGGTTTGCACAAGCTATGATCACGACCGACACGGCCGACGACGCCGCCCGCCTTGTTGGAACGTTGCAGAGTCGTCTGGATACCGACTTTCCCGACGCGCAGATCATCGTTCGCAGTCTTGTTCAGGGCCCTCCGGTCGCCGCACCGGTTGAAGTCAAAATTCAGGGACAGGATATCACGGTTTTGCGTGATCTGGGCGACGAGGTGCGTTCAGTCATGGCCAATCTCGATCTGGTGACCCAGGCGCGCGCCAGCGTGAACGGCGGCAACCCTCAAATCCGGTTCGAGATTGATGAGGTCAAAGCGCGTCTGCTGGGACTGGACGTGGCCGATATAGCTGTTCAGCTGGACACGGCGCTTGTTGGCATCACCGGTGGATCACTGATCGAAGGGACTGAACAGTTGCCGGTGCGTGTTCGTCTCGGCGACGAGGTGCGATCAGACCTAAGCGCCATTGTCAGTATGCCGATCTTGCTGCCCAATGCTGCCTCCATATCCGCGATCGGAGTTTTCCCCGCTGTACCTTTGTCGGAACTAGCCAGACCGGTGATCGAACCTGCGGAAAGCGTTATAACCCGAACGGATGGCGTGCGCGAAAACACCATACAGGCGTTTATCGTACCTGGTGTTTTGCCCGAAGAGGCTTTGCAGGACATACTAGAAGCGCTTGATGCGTCCGGGTTTGCGTTGCCGCTAGGCTATTCGATGTCCTTAGGCGGCGACAGTGATTCCCGATCGAACACCGTGGGCAATCTGCTTGCCTCTGTTGGTTTGATTGTCACACTCTCCATCGCGACCATCGTTCTGACCTTTAACTCGTTCCGGCTGACGCTCGTGACCTTGGTCGTGTGCGTTTTGTCTGCAGGCCTTTCAATGCTGTCGCTGGCCGTCATGCAATTCCCGTTCGGAATTACGGCGATCATCGGAGTCATCGGCTCGATCGGGGTTTCGATCAACGCGGCGATCATAATTCTGACCGGGTTGCAACAAGACGTTGACGCAAGCCAAGGTGACCGAGCGGCCATGGCGCGCGTCGTGACTGGTTCAAGTCGGCACATCATCTCGACAACGATCACAACCTTTGGCGGCTTCCTACCCCTGATCATAGCTGGGGGAGCATTTTGGCCACCATTCGCCGTTGCAATCGCCGGGGGTGTGCTGTTGTCGACTGTCGTATCGTTTTATTTCACCCCACCCGTGTTCGCGTTGGTGTATCGTGGAAAGTTCGACAAACGGCTTGACGCAAAAAACCAGCATTCCCAGCCTCAAGAAGCTAGTGTTGCGCTTGTAGCAGAGTGAGGATCGAGACTACTTCTCCTTGCGAGTTGTTATGTTTCAAAGCCTTCGTTGTTCGAAGCAAGGTTCAATTTCTGCTATGGGTCGCACGCTGAACTTTGCAAAGTCTGATTTCTGCGCATAGCCGCCGTCGGTTGATCGCGCAGCATCGGTCACTATGGGCTCGAAGAGGATGTTCGCCGCACTTTTCATGAGTGACTGCTTACTTCGCACAAGCAGTCACTTGGGTGTGATGACGCCCCAGCTACTGACCTGAGCCCAGCGATCCGGGCGGGAGATTCAACTCAATCGACGACGATGGTGACGCTCGTTTCGGCTCAGAAGCCCGGTGGATGGTCGACACTCATGCGACAATTGCCAGTCACGAAAAGCGGGCGACTCTTGCCGCCCGCTTAATCTTCACACGTCGATCTTTTCTGCGATACTCAGCGCGTCTTCCAATTCAACGCCAAGATATCGAACTGTGCTGTCAACCTTGGTGTGGCCAAGCAAGAGCTGCACCGCGCGTAGATTGCCCGTTTTCCGGTAGATCAGTGCCGCTTTTGTGCGTCTCAGCGAATGCGTGCCGTAACCGTTTGGCTCCAAACCAATCGCCGACACCCAATCGCGGACCAAACGCGCGTACTGTCGCGTCGATATATGCGGCCTTTCGTGGAAGCGGCTTGGGAAAAGGAAATTGCGTCCAAGCATCTCCGGGCGACATACCCAGGTCCAGATGGACTGGCGGGTATTTTCCGAAACCTCGAATTTGACTGGCCGATTTGTTTTGCTCTGGACAACTGTCACGCGTTCGCGGACCCGATCACCAGCAACAAGATCGGCTACGTTCAAACGAACGAGATCGCAGCCTCGCAGCTTGCTATCGATCGCAAGATTGAAGAGTGCCAAGTCCCTGAGATTGTCCGAGAGTTCAAGCCGGGCGCGGATGGCCCAGACCTGCTTCGCGAGAAGCGGGCGTTTCTGGCCTATATGGCGACCTTTGTTCCACGGCGGGCGCTTCGGTGTGATGGCAGGAAGTTGAATAATGGACATCGTTTGTCCTCCATCCTTCCCTCCCTCTCCAGGCACCGACACCGTGTCGACCAACTGAATCTATCAGGGAGCTAAAGACAGGTTTCATCAGAGTACGCGACGTTCGTTAGCAGCGCAGCGTATGACCGCATCGAGCCCAGAGCAGACTAAGTGGTTTTTAGTCTTAACCTAATATCACTCATCCCTGAGGTGTGTACCAAATTGGTGATGCGTAGGCCCATCTCACCTCAAGTACGAATACTTTCGCTCCAAGTTCTGGCTCCGCCAAAAAGGTACGGTCGTAAATCCGGTAACTGCTCCACGTCGCGAGCGGCTTCGGTACTATGCGTCAAAAGTGATCGTGCCGGGAGGAAAATATGTTTAGAAAGAAGGCCTTTTCGTGCGAGCATTGTCATCAAATGATCGCTTGAAATCAGGCTAGGGATAAAATGAACGGCGCTCAATCACTCGTAAAAACCCTATTAAACAATGGTGTAAATACGGTCTTCGCAAATCCCGGCACCTCGGAAATGCACTTTGTCGCTGCCTTGGATGAACACCCGGAAATGAATTGCATTCTTTGCCTGTTTGAAGGCGGCACGACGGGTGCTGCAGACGGGTATTTTCGCATGAAGCGAGACGTCGCCGGCACGCTCCTGCATCTTGCACCCGGCTTTGGCAACGCCTTTGCCAATCTGCACAATGCCCGAAAAGCGGGGTCCGGAATCGTGAATGTAGTGGGCGATCACGCAACGCATCACCTCCGTTATGAAAGTCCTTTGAAGGGAGACATCCTCGGTATCAGCCAGGCGGTCAGTCATTGGACACGTGTGTCGTCCAATGCCACCGACGTAGCCACGGACGGAGCGGCTGCGGTTCAGGCGGCCCGCGCGCGCAACGGTCAGATCGCAACGCTGGTCCTGCCTGCCGACACAGCTTGGAACAAAGCGAACGCAGCGGTAAACCGATTAGACAACCAAGAAAGCCTTCATCGACCGTCAACAAGCGATATAGAGGCCGCGGCGGCAAGGCTTGTGACGCCGAACGCCGCGCTAATGATTGGCGGATCAGCTCTGTTTGGACCCCAGCGTGAACTGGCTGGCAAGATCGCTGCCACGACGGGGTGCCGTTTGTTGGCTGATACTCTGATACCGCGCATTTCCAAAGGCGCAGGAACAGCAAGGCTAGATCAACTGGTCTATCCGATATCGCCCAAGATCGCTCAGCTTGAAGCAACCTCTTCGGTCACTCTGCTTGGCGCAGATAGGCCAGTCGCCTTTTTTGCCTATCCCGGGAAACCGAGCGTGCCCGAACCTCCGCATTGCCCCATTACGGACTTGTGCAAGCCCACGGATGATATCGAGTGGACGCTGCAAGCGCTCGCCGACACGGTCGGGGTCACAAGCAAAACGGCGACGGAAACCCATCCGCTCGACCTGCCAGACATTCCCATCGGACAGTTGACCCTCGAAAAAGTTGGTTTGGCGTTGGCCGCGCTGATCCCGGAAAACGCGATCATCTGCAATGAATCCGTGACGTCCGGGTTTCATGTCATGCCACCGACAGCTACCGCCCACCCGCATGACCTACTCGCAGGCTCCGGCGGCGCGATTGGGTTGTGTTTGCCTTGTGCGACGGGTGCGGCTATCGCCTGCCCCGACCGAAAAGTCATCGCCCTAACCGGCGACGGGTCCGCCATGTATACTCTTCAATCATTGTGGACCATGGCCCGCGAAAATCTGGACGTGACAATCGTTGTGTTTGCGAACCGCGGTTATCAAATCCTGCGCGATGAACTCACAAACGTCGGCGTGGCGAGCTATGGTCAGAATGCTCAGGCTATGTTTGACGTGGTGAACCCGACGTTGGACTGGGTTTCGCTGGCGAAAGGCCATGGTGTTCCGGGGACACGCGCAGATGACATGGACAGCTTCGCAAAGGCGCTCTCCGCCGGTCTCTCCAGCGAAGGGCCATCGCTGATTGAAGTTGTGTGTCCACCGCCCGCATGAGTATTCTGACACGGAACCTGAAAAGCAGATGAGACTAGGGGTGCAAATTGAGGATCAATTTTATTTGATACTGTGAAATGACTTTGCGATGGACCAAACGGCGGCCAAATTACCGCTTTGTCCGCAGAGTAGACGTTCGATGAAGCATGCTCCAGTGTCCGCTTTGCGGACGAAACGGCCATTCGCCGCAAGTTTGCCAACGACCGCTTTTGGGGAAGCCAGTCGAAGGCGGCGGTATATGATCAACAATGGTGCCGAAACTTGGTGAGACAAAGGCTCATTCTTGAAGGGTTTTGGGCCACGTCAAACTCATCCGTTTTCTACGGACATACAACTCCCGTATGAATTGTGCGTCACAACAGCACCCAATCCCCAGAAGTTTGACCTAGATTGGCTCAGTGTTACGTTCAAGGTGATAAACTCGAAATCACTGGATCAAGAAGGTACGAAACGACATGTTGATACGCAAGCTGTGCAATCTGATATTGTTTCTGCCGTTCTTTGCTGTTCCTGCATTTGCTCAGGACACCATCGAAAACTATATCCGCGAGTATCCCAACCAGGAACAGGTGCGCATGATGCAGCGCTGGCTCGAAACCAACGAGCCGGGCAGCTTTCAGTTCACGGGACTCGTCGATCCCACCGATGACACGGTGATCACGCCCCAGGCGACGGTAAATTACGGCTATAACTGGTTCAGCCTGTCCGAAGGCCCGGCGATCATCCACACGCCGCAATACGACCGCTACTTCTCGGTGTCGATTTTCGACATGAAGCACAACATACCGGGCGTCATCGTGAACCCGGATTTGCCGATCCTGCTGTACCGACCCGGGCAATCCCTGCCCGAGGGCAACTTCCACAAATTGGCTCTCGAAACCGACCAAGGGCTTGCCTTTAGCCGCATGGTCGTCGTCGACAATCTTGACGAGGTCATGGCGCTGAGCAGCGAGATTGTGATGGAAGGCGGCCAGGGTGACATGGACCGCGACGTGCAGCGATTTTCGCCTGAAACCGAGGCGGCGGCACTGACGCTCATCGAAACAGCGGTGCCGCTTGTAGATACCGACAAGATATTCGGGTCGGTTTCAGGCGATGTGGGCGAGATTCACGCTGCGGTCGGCGTGTTCCAAGGACAGCTTGGCACGCCGTCCAACGTGGTGAGGTACGGCCTGCTTGCGTTTGACGAAAACAGCCAGCCGTTCAACGGTGAAGACACGTACGTTCTGACAGTCCCTGCAAACATCGTCGAAGAAGGCGGCTATTTCTCCGTTACGGTCTATGCGTCCGCCAACAAACTGCTGATCCCCAACGACAAGGGCATCTATGATCAAACCAGCTATACAGCCGAGCCGAATGAAGACGGCACCTATACCGTAACGCTCAGCCCGTCCGGCGAGGGGCAGAACGGCATTCCGACCGGAACGCCATTTTATGGCGTCCTTCGCGCCTATGTTCCCGTTCCCGGCGCTGACTTGACAGTCGAGGTTGAAACAAAATGAAAAGCGCATCCAGCAAGTTCCACAAGATTACAGCCGCCTTGTTGTGCAGCACTCTGATCGTACCGACGGTGCTAGCGGATATCCCGGACATAGACAGTTCCGGCTGGTCCACAGATCCGAACGATTACGGGATGAGCGCCGCCGAATACATCAACGCAGATAGCCGGGCGTTTTTCGCGAACTTCATGGGCCGCTCTGGCATAAACCAATTCTTTCACTTCACGAACTTGTCTACTGCCGACGACCGCTGGGTCGTTTCGCCAAATAACGACACGATCTATTCGATTGCAATCGTTAACGCGCGACAGGGGTTTACGCTGGATGTGCCAGATGTGGGCGACCGGTTTCTATCGATCCAGATCATTACGGAAGACCACATGACGCCGTTCTACCTGTACGGGGACGGCCAATACACGTTTTCGTCCGAGGATTTCGAGACCGATTTCGTTGCCGTTGGCATTCGGACCGGAACGGATGCTACGGCAGATGATGTGCGTGTTGTGACAGAAGAACTTCAGCCACAATATGTAATCTCTGGCGCCGCACCAGAGAATGATCTGCCGAGCTTTGACGCGGAGGTGCTTGAAAGGGTGCGCGCCGCCCTGCTGGCTGAGTATTCCAAGCTGCCTTCATCGTTCGGTGCGATGCAGAAGCGGGTCGCCGATGTTGAGGACTGGGAGTATTTCACCTATGTGACGGCAGGCGCCTGGGGTTTGTCAGCGGACGAAAACGCAATGTACGCTATCGGTGGTCCTGAAAACGCTGTGGGAGGCGCTTGCTACACTGCAACTTTCCCGAAAGTGCCAGTCGATGCATTCTTTTCCATCACGGTATATGGGCCGCAGAAATACTTGATGTCGGACACGGATAGCATCGTCAGCTCAAACCAGGGCGTTGTCAGCAACGACGACGGCTCGTTTGACGTTGCATTCGGTGGCGAGGACTGTCGCGCACTTGCTCCCAACTTCGCCTTCACACCCGAAGACGGTTGGAACCTGCTGCTTCGGGCATATCGACCGGATGTCGAAGAATTTCGAGCCTACCGTGTTCCGGAAATTGTTCCGGCGAATTAGACCAACATAGCTCGGTGGGCACAGCTAATACAGGGAGGCATTTAGAGTGAGCGGCTTGGACATTTTTGCGTGGGTCGTGCTTGTCATACTGATCCTCACAGCCATCGTAGGATTTGTGATCCTGGCAATGTTACCGGGGAAAATCGCGAAGCAACGCGAGCATCCCCAAGCAGATGCGATCAATGTCGCTGGCTGGGTGGGAGCGATTACTTTTGGCATATTTTGGCCGCTTGCATTGATTTGGGCATTCACAAAGTCGCCGCTGCAAACAATAACGAATTCAGCAACCGAAGCTGAAACCAGTGCTCGGTCGAAAGGCGCGTCATGATTGTCTTCCTGACCCTCATATATGTTGCTGTCCTTTTCATTCTTGTAAAACTCAAGGTTCTTCCAAACTCCAAGGCGACGTGGCTTTCCACCATTGGGTGGATGGTTATCCTGCTCGTCTTCCTTTTCATTCCCATGCAGTGGGGTGCACCCTCCGGGCCGGTCAAGGTTCTAACCAGAGCAGTTTCAATCGTGCCTAACGTTGCTGGCGAAGTTGTCGAGGTCGTGGCAGAACCGAATGTTCCGATGCAAGAGGGTGACGTGTTGTTCCGTATTGATTCGGAACCCTTCGAAATTGCGGTTGAACGAGCGCAAGCAACTGTTTCACGTGTCGAGGCACAAATTCGGCAGGACCGTGAGAACCTTGCGTCTGCCGAGGCGCAACTGCGTCAGGCAATTGCGCAAAGAGACTTGGCTCAATCACGCTTTGAGGATGATAGTAGGCTTGTCGAAAGCGCGGCTATTTCGGAAAATCGGCTTGAAACCCGTCAATCCAATCTCGAAGCGGCACAAGGCTCAGTTGATCAAGCACAGGCGGCCGTGTCTCGGGCACAGGTCGAACTCGATGCCCTCACACCGGATGGCGTTGTCGCTAAGCTTGCGGAGGCGCAAGCGGCGCTTGATCAGGCGCAGTGGAATCTGCAAGAGACAATTGTCCGTGCTCCTTCGGAAGGCTTTGTGAACAACCTTGCCATCACAGAAGGTCAAAGAGTGGTATCGTTCCCGTTTTCGCCCGCGGGAGTGTTCGTTGACACTGCTGAAAAAGCCTTGGTCGTTCAGGTACATCAGATCTACCTCCGCTATCTTCGGCCAGGTCAACCTGCTGAAATTGCCTTCAAGATCAGACCGGGAGAGCTGGTAACCGGCACGGTGGATACGATCTTCGATATTTCTTCACAGGGACAAGCTCAAGTCAGCGGAACTGTCTTTCAGGCTGGGGGGATCGTAAGCGAGCCCTTCATCGTTACCATTATTCCGGACGACCCTGATGTACTGGCATCGATTCCTCCGGGCGCAGCCGGTTTGGCGGCGATGTACACTGATTCAGCAGCGGCAACGCACGTGATCCGCAAAGTAATTGTCAGGATGAATTCGATCCTGAATTACATCAGACCAGGACTGTAGGCGCACGGACGCCACTCGAAATTAGTACATTCGCTAGGTGTTTTCGGCAGAACCAGAAATATTTTAGCCATGCTTAGCCCGTCATTAGGGCTGTAGAAACATCTCAAATTCATGCTAGCGCGATAGTTGACCTGTGTAGCAACCAGGAACCGACTCGATTTGCCGCTGGCATAGCCAAAATCCCCGATCAGAGATCCACTTTTTGCATAGGTCTTATCGAGAAGTGCTTTGTATGTTGCAAAGCAAGAGACTTTGAGGACCGACCCCTAGCGCTAAAGTGGAAGCGGACATCGGTACAAGCTGCAGCATTTGTCACTTTGGGCTCGGAGCAGTCGTTCGCTGCACTAACAGCCAACGGCTGCAACGCGGGTAAAGCTGCATTAGTCGCGAGGCAATCCTAATTCGACAAGTGTCTCAAGCGCATCGAGATCGTTCTCATACCATTCCGGCCAGCTTGGCTGAAGAAACGCGTCCCTGTAATTTTCTTTTGTCAGCTCCGGACGTCGCTGCAGCGCTGCCGAAAGATGCTTTTTCGCACGATCTGTGAACCCCATTCGCACACAACCCACCGCGCAGATCATAAATACGAACCAAGGCGCATTTGTGTACCTGCACGCTGCTTCCATGTCTGCAATATAGGCGTCATCAGGGACCAACCCGTTTTCGACCCAGCGCCCCAAGGCGGAAAAAAAATGGTACATTGTGGCGCGCGGATCCTTGGGGTTCAGCTTGAGGCATTCTTGCGCGCTTCTGAGCATTAGGTCCCCATTTGTGGCGGGATCGAACAAGCTTACCATGCACATCGCATAATGGCACTGAACATTGTTTGGATTAAGCGCAAGGGCACGGTTCACCGAGACAGATCCATCGCGCGGCTCTCCCGCCATTGCCAGCAAGACACCCAGTACGAGATGCGCCACTTCCTGTCGGTCGTCCAACTCCAATGCGCGTTTCACGCTGTCTATCGCATTCTTGAGTTCCGACGCGGGATCCTTGCTCCACCCTGATCCAAGGCGCACCCACCCATTGCGCGCCAACATAACATGCGGATCGGCAAAGGTACTGTCGCTCTCAATTGCTTTCCGGAAAAAGGTGTCCGCGGTGTCTATTGCCTCAGGCGTGAATTTCACTTGTTCGGAAATCCCTCTTTGGCACATTTCCCATGCTGTGAGGCTCTCAGAGGGTTTCTTGCGCGCCAACGTGCGTTCGTGGGCACCCAGTTCAGGTTCGACAGCCGTGACGATGGCAGCGGTCAACTCGTCCTGAACAGCAAAGAGATCATCCAGAGTGCGGTCCCATTTATCGGCCCAGACATGGGATCCGGTTTCCGCCTCGATTAGCTGAGCGGTCAGGCGCACCCGGTTGCCCCCACGCCGTATGGAGCCTTCGACGACATAGCGCACGCCCAATTCGCGCGCGACCTGCCTGATATCGGTTGCGGTGCCCTTGTAAACAAAGGTCGAGTTCCGGGCGATGACAAATAGGTTTCGGAACCGGCTGAGTTCGGTAATCACGTCTTCGACGATTCCGTCGGCGAAAAACTCCTGTTCGGGATCCGAAGACATGTTGTCGAATGGCAGAACGGCAATAGAGGGGCGCTCGCTTATTTCTTCCTGCACCGGCGCATTAACGCCATTGATCTCGACCCGCCAAACCTCGACCGGTTCGGGGATGTTCTTGACCATTTGCTGGCCAAGCTCGGTCATGGGGGCATCAATCTTACCACGAAGCTGGTCATGGACGCTGCGCGAGATGCAAATCCCGCCCGGCGGCGCGAGGCTTTCCAACCGTGCCGCCACGTTGACGCCGTCGCCGAGGATGTCATCGCCGTCTTCGACAACGTCGCCGACATTTATGCCGACGCGAAAGCGCAGGCGCTGGTCCGCGGGACCGGTTTCTCGCGCCACCATCTGTTCCTGGACTGAAATCACCGATCGCATGGCTTCGACCGGCGAGGGGTATTCGACCAAGATGCCATCGCCCATCGTCTTGATGATCCGCCCGTTGGCTTGGGCCACCGCCGGGTCTATCACGTCGCTCCGTGCTGCGCGCAATCGCCGGATAACGCCTTCTTCATCGATAGCCATCAGACGAGAGTATTCCGCCAAATCGGCGGCGACGATGGTGGTAAGTCGACGTTGCATAAGAAACTGTCGCAGTCGGATACGCCAAATTCAACAGTGAAATGTTGAACCCTGCGCAATCGTAGGATTGGCCAACCCTAAACCAAGACTGCTTTGGGCTCAGCGCGATCGTTGGCGGCAACGTGTCAGAGTTGCGGACTTGGACTTTCCAAGCATGGGAGACTGGTGCGGAGGAATGGACTTTTATCGCGTATCTGGACTTATTAAGCTACGCAAGAAGCGCGCCAACGGATCGAAGACAAATGTTCTGATAGCACGACATGCTTCACGCCTGTCCTAGGCGGCGCTAGTCTCCCGACATAGCAACGCTGAAAGGAGCCGCCCAATGTCCCTCTTCTCTAAACTCTTCGGTGGCGGTGAAAAGTCGGAGCCGGAGTCGGTCTCTTACAGAGGGTTCGAAATCTTTCCGGACTTGATGCCCGAAGGTGGCAAATACCGTCTTTTAGCCCGTATCGAAAAGACCATCGAAGGAGATCGCAAGACCCATACAGTGATCCGGGCGGATGTATTTGAAACCCGGGATCAGGGCGAAAGCTTCAGCACCGCAAAGGCGAAACAGGTGATTGACGAGCAGGGCGATCGCATTTTCGATTAAGCAAACAGACAGCCTAATGTATTCGATGCAATCGACGGACGTCCCGCAAAGTAGACATCCGTCCCGATTTAGCGAACGACCGCGCAGCAGGCCAAGTAGTCATTTGAAGTCTTAGATACCCGATACATGCAGCTGCAATCTGGGTCCCAATTTCGTCTATTTTGTAGCCTGTGCTACCCTGTTGTATTTAGTGTATGCAATTGGGGGCTGAAGATATGTGGAACATGGAACAGTTTGTAGCGGACTGCCGGACCGCAGTGGATCAGGACAAGTCTCACAAATCGGTGGCTGAGGTGGTGGACCGGGCGATGCGCAATCCCGCAGGCGTGACGCAAGCCTTAGGGGAGCCGACCGAAAGCGGTATCTTTCCCATATACAAGTCAGGTGATCTGACAATCGTCAACGTTGTCTGGAAGCCGGGAATGACCATAATGCCCCACAATCACGAAATGTGGGCTGTGATCGGTATTTATGGTGGTAGAGAAGATAACATTTTTTGGCGGCGCGTAGCAGATGACCCTAACGGACGCATTGAAGCGGCGGGGGCTCGAGCATTGTCGACGGGTGAATATGCTCCGCTCGGTAAGGACCTCATTCACTCGGTTACAAACCCTATCCCCAAGTTGACCGGAGCAATCCACGTATACGGCGGGGATTTTTTTGAAGCTGAGCGAAGCGAATGGGATCCTGAAAACCTGACGGAACATGCGTATGACATGTCGAAGGTTCGCGCATTGTTTGAGGACTAGTTTGCAGTTTGAAAATCTACGCTGACAATGCCTGAGGCATGTTCCGTCTATACGGCAGGCTTTGCTGATTGCCGATTAATATCTCGTTGAATTGACACGGGGTGATGATCTCGGATTATGGACAAATGAGCAAATTACAACGCCCCCCGAAGCCTCGGCCGCGCCCTTTTCTTCCCAATCCGGACCGCTACGAGCAAATGCTCTATCGCCGTTGTGGGCAGTCTGGCATAAAGCTACCCGCGATCAGCCTTGGGCTATGGCACAACTTTGGTGGGGACATCCCGCACCAGACAAAGCGCGATCTCTGCCGCACTGCTTTTGACTTGGGTATAACGCACTTTGATTTAGCAAATAACTATGGCCCGCCGCCGGGATCGGCGGAAGAAGCATTCGGCGAAATCTTAAAAACTGATTTCGCAGGCTATCGGGACGAACTCATCATATCTACCAAGGCGGGGTATGATATGTGGCCGGGCCCCTATGGGGAGTGGGGATCTCGAAAGTATCTTGTGGCCTCTTGTGATCAGTCGCTCAAGCGCATGGGGCTAGAATACGCCGATATCTTTTATTCCCACCGCTATGATCCAGATACCCCTCTGGAAGAAACTATGGGAGCACTAGACTATATAGTGCGCTCTGGGCGCGCGCTTTACGTCGGAATTTCAAGCTACAACTCGCAACGAACGCGCGAAGCGCTGTCCATCTTGAAAGACCTTGGCACGCCGTGCGTGATTCATCAGCCGTCGTATAACCTATTCAACCGCTGGGTTGAGCGGGACGGGCTGTTGGATACACTTGACGAATTGAACGTGGGATCGATTGCGTTCACGCCACTTGCCCAGGGTATTTTGACATCGAAGTATCTGAACGGCATTCCCGAAGACAGTCGTGCAACTAAAGGCAAGTCTCTATTGGACGGCATGATCAACGAACGTTCACTGACGAGTGTCAGGGCTCTAAACGACATAGCGGCCTCTCGCGGTCAATCATTAGCTCAGATGGCGCTTGCTTGGGTGCTGAGAGGTGGCCGGATTACGACAGCCCTTATTGGCGCTTCGCGACCTGAGCAGATCGTGGATTGCGTAGGTGCGGTCCAGAATTTGGAATTTACCGAAGCGGAACTCGCCAAGATTGACGAGGTCAGTTCGGAAGAGGAAATCAATCTCTGGGCGCGATCCTCGGAAACGGGGTAGAATTTTTGACCACTGATTTTTGGTGCAAGCAGGTTTTTCTGCGAAATCGCTTGGCGTTTCTGCTTTGGGCTCTATCAGGACGATCGCCGCAAATTACTTGAGTGACTGCTTTTCCGATGGACGCCGCGAGATGCGCGCGTGTGCAGCCCGACCTTCCAATTCCTTAGCAAAACCTATCGGTTCAGCATGCGGTCCATGTAAACTTCGATGGCGGCTACTATATGCTCCCGGTCATCCAGCAGATACGGCGCTGCCATTGCTGCCATGGCATCTAGATTGTCCGCGCGTTCGGTCACGGTCATTGCTCCTCTGTGAGAAACGACCTGGGCCGAGGGCACCTGATGTCGTGGTATTTTGCTTGCCTTGCCAAGCCGTGCCACTCCGAGCACTGCCCTGCTTTGCCACGCACAGCATTGCCTGGCCAAGTCGGAACAGCATTACATGTTAGAGTAAATAGTCAACGCTAAGCCACGCTGTCGCTCGGGATCCGCCGTTAATGCCCGTTTGGGACCCATGCGGGACCCATTTTCGCCCGAAAAAGCGTCGCGGGCCCCAGCGCAATTTAAGTTACTGATATTATTATGTTTATGGTGCCCGGGGGCGGAATCGAACCACCGACACGAGGATTTTCAATCCACTGCTCTACCCCTGAGCTACCCGGGCACGGGAACGGCGACTGCCGTTGGGTGGAGGCGTTCTATGACTTGCCACTGGCAGTGTCCAGAGCCTTTTTTACATTTTTTCAATGCGGACGCGAATGACCGGTTTCGTCGACTTCGGCATCCGCCTCAGCGTTCTCTTCACGTTGCGACGGCACCGCGTAAGAACCGTTCAGCCACTTGGCAAGATCGACATCCGCGCAGCGCTTCGAACAAAACGGGCGGTACGTGGCAACAGTGTCTTCACCGCAGATCGGACAGCTCATTTCAACACCTCGCTCAGCGGCAGCCGGGCCCGTTTGCGCTGCAATTCGAAATGCCCTAACGGCGTCCAGCCTGCCAGTGTGGTTTCGATCGGGTCGGACTTGAAGGCGGCGCGCAGAGCGGACTCGAACCCTCGGCGGTCCTTCTTGGGCATTGGTGCCAGATCGAGCGTGATCTGCCCTCCTAAACCCCGCACACGCAAGGCGCGGGCCAGCGTTTTGGCGCAGGCGAAATTAGCCTTGGTTCCAGCTGCCAAGGATGTGTCAACGCCGGTATTGACGTCAACGGCGACCAGCGCGCGGGTGGGCTGGATGAACAGGTGCCCCCCGCCGGGCAAAGGCTCAGAAATGCCGCGGGCCGTGTCCAATGCCTCCAGCACGCCATGGGTGCCGAAACTACCTGCGCGGGTTTCGACCTCGGCCGGGTCGGTCCAGTCGCGCCAGGCCAGAACATGAGGGCCGTCGCCTTCAAGCAGCAGTTCCGGCTCGGTTCCAGGGTCGTTCACCACTGCGTCCGCGTGGGCCAGCATGGCGCTGATATCTTCGGCAATTTCGCCCGCGTCCTCACCGGCGCAGCACGAGCGCAGGATCAGACCGTAATCGCTACCGTCCATCACCTCATGAGCGATCTCAAGCAGGCGGTCACGCTCGTCCTCATCCCGGATCGAGCGCGAGATGTTCAGGCCCGGCGCATCCGGAGTGACAATCGCGTAGCGACTTTTGAACAGAACACGGTCGGTCACAGGCAAGGCTTTGCCCGGTTCGGCATAGCCCGTCACCTGCACCAGCAGCAGCGCACCGGGGGCAAGCCCCTTGACCTGCCGCAGAAACGCGGGGCCGTTGGGCGTAGACAGGAACATGCCGCCCTGCCCTTTTACCGGCCGATCCGCGCGGGCGCGGTAGATCGTGCCCGGTGCAGGCGCATCGGCGGCGATCAGGAAATCATCCAGCTTGCCGTCGACCATCAGTGCCGCAGCCTCACGACCCTTGATATGATCCAGAACGATGGTGCGACCCTTCATGATGCCTCACGATACAGGGGATAGCCGATGCCTTGCAAAAGGGCGGCGGTTTCAGACAAGGGCAGGCCCACGATACCGGTGAACGATCCCGAAATCCACGGTATGAATGCGCCAGCGGGGCCTTGGATGGCGTAGGCGCCTGCTTTGCCCTGCCAGTCTCCGGTCGCCAGATAGGCATTGATCTCAACATCCGACAGGCGTTTGACCTTGACCTGTGAGACCACGTCGCGTTGCAGCACCCGATCCCCGCGTCGCACCGCGACCGAGGTGATAACCCGGTGGCGACGCCCGGACAGGGCGTGCAGAAACTCAGCTGCCTGGCCTGCGTTTTCAGGTTTGCCCAGAATACGACGGCCCAGCGCCACGGTGGTATCCGCACACAGCGTGATATCGTCGCCATCCGCTTGCACCGCCCTCACTTTTTCGCGCGTGATGCGGCTGCAATAGGGAACCGGCAGCTCGCCCTTCAGGGGCGTTTCGTTGATGTCCGGGGGGCGGATCGCATCGGGCTGCACGCCAAGCTGAGCCAACAGGTCCAGCCGCCTTGGGCTGCCCGATCCGAGGATAAACGCCATGAGATAGGGCGTTACTTGAAGCGATAGTTGATCCGACCCTTGGTCAGATCATAGGGGGTCATCTCGACCTGGACTTTGTCGCCAGCCAGAACACGGATGCGGTTCTTGCGCATCTTGCCTGCCGTATGTGCGATGATCTCATGGCCGTTTTCCAGCTCGACCCGAAACGTCGCATTAGGCAGGAGTTCCTTCACGACACCGGGAAATTCGAGCGTATCTTCCTTGGCCATGTTGTCTCCACATTTACGTTGCACTCGCAGAATCTGCGAGGATGTGCGCTTAAATGAGCCTATTTCGGGCTTATTTCAAGGCCGGAATCACGAAAGAGCAGAGATTGTGACCGATTCGACTCGGGGCGTTTGCTCATCCCAATGGGTTCGGTTCAGCACATGGCCATCGGCGCGGACCTCTGCAATGGCCGACAAGTCGATATCGGCGTAAGTCCAGCCGGGTTGGTTCAACTGTCCTTCGGCCAATACGCCGGTGCCGGGGAAGCCTTTGTCGGGCGGGCCGAAGATACCGCCCGTGCCAGTGTTCGTATCCACGGCCTCGGACCACGCGTTGCTGCCAACCAGAGACGCCATGACCGTCACACACTGGTTTTCCAGCGCGCGCGCCATCGCGCCGATCCGCACCCGCCAATAGCCCGAGAGCGCCTCGGTGCATGAAGGTACAAGGATCAGATCAGCCTCACTCAGCGCGCGGCCCAGCAGGGGGAATTCGCTGTCATAGCAGATCAGAACACCAATCTTGCCCAGTTTGGTGTCGAACAGTTTCAACGGTCCGCCGGGCGCGATATCCCAAGCCTCACGCTCAAACCGGGTCATGATTTGCTTGTCTTGGTGATCTTGCAGGCCATCGGGCGCAAAAAGCGCCGCTCGGTTCACCGGGCGGCCCGGTCCATCCACAACCGGAGCGGACGCGCCCAGAATATAGGTGCCATATTCGCGCGCCAGCCGTTGATGCAGGGCCTGCGCATCTGCCATCCGGTCCGACACCGCGCGGATCGAACGTTCCAGATCACCTGCCACATCGGCCCCGTCCAATGTCGACAGCTCCATCGCGCCATATTCGGGAAAGACCAGCAACTCGGCCCCCTGCCCGGCGGCCTCGCTGACCCAGCGGTTCAGCTTGTCCTCATACTGCGCCCAACTGTCGAGCCAGTCGAGGTCATAGGCGGCGGTTGCGACTTTCATGGGCTGCGTCCTTCAGCATTGGATTGGCGCGACCCTAGGGCAGGATCGCGCGATATGTATAGACCCGACACAGGCCCGACGGGAAAGTGAATTGGCTTGCCGGCCCAGACTTGGTTCAATAGGGTCAGGAGGATCACCATGCAAAACCCCGAAAGCTTCGAAAAGTTCTATTTCGCCAAGGTCGGTATGGGCGAGGCCTGCGGCTGCGCTGAGCGTGTCATTGACGTGTTCGAATTCAATCGCAAAGGCGGGGCACAGACAAAATCCGAGGTTCGACTGGAAAAACCCAAACGGCGGTCCTTTCGCGGATGGGCGGTGAAGTACGGCCTTCTCAGCCGCAAACAGACACGATGAGACCGAAAGGCGCAGCTACGCGTTCAGATCCCTGATCCAGAACTGCAACGGTTTCTGCGTCTCGCCGTCTTCTCCTATATCCTTCCACGAAAACTGCGCCACGACACCGGGTAGGGGTTCATACCCGCGTGCCCGCCAGAACGCATCCAAAGGCCTATAGCTTTCTGGTCGCATCGGATGATCGGCTGGGCGCTGCACACTGCAAAAGGCGCATTTCGCAAAACCCAAAGCGCGGGCATGAGCTTCGCGCTGGTCGAAGAATTTGTGACCAACACCCTGCCCCCGGTAGTCCGGCAGCAGAACGGATTCGGCGCAGTAGAAAACATCCGACAGATCCACACCTGACCCGTCAAAAGCCGCAGCAAAATCTTCGGCATGATCGGCCAGCGGCGCACCGGTCGAGGCTCCGATCAGGCGGTCGCCGTCAAACGCCCCGACCACGATGGATCGGGCACTGTCGCGGTAGGCTTGCAGGTATTTCCGCTCATAGCCCAGATCCCCATCATAGAGATAGGGCCACGCGTGAAAGACCTGAATACGCAGACGCGCCACATCGTCCAGAGCGGCCTCAAGCGCCGCTCCGGTCAGCGGGCGGACGTCTGTGACCTCATCCACCGGACACCTGTTTGGTCCAGTCGGCTAGGTTGTAAAAGGTGGTCACGCGGGTGATCTTGCCATCTTTCAAATCAAAGAAAGACCCAGCGGGAAGGCGGTAGGTCTGACCATGCGCTTCGGGCAGGCCCTCATCGGTTTCCAGATAGGTGCCGTTCACGATGAACTCGGCCGCAGCCCTGGTGCCGCCTTGCGCGTCGAACACCACGATATCGGTCAGGTTTTCACGGTAGCAGCGGTTCATGTGGGCGCAGAAGGCGGCGAATTTCTCTTTGCCGACACGAATCTGCCCTTCGTTTACATGATGGGCCACGTCGTCGGACAGGCAGGCCAACATGCCATCAACGTCACCTGCGTTGAAGGCTTTGAAATAGGTTTCGACGGTCTGGTTCATGGTCACTCCGTTGGTTCGCCCCAGCGGTCCTTCAGATGTTTGATGATCTGATCGCGGGTCTGTCGGTAGTGCGTTAGCTTGTCTTCACGACTTTCGCCCAGTCCGGTAGGGTCCATTATTGGCCAATAATCGACATCCAGATGAAAAATACGGGTCAAATCCAACGCTCGCCTTTGGCTGGCGGGTGACAACGCGACGATCAGGTCGAACGAGCTGAGGTCATCGCCCCATTCCTGCATCTCGTCGAAGGAACGCGACCTGTGTCGCGAAAGCTCAACGCCGATTTCCTGGCAGACGGCGACGCAGAAACCGTCGATCTCCAGATCGTTATGGACACCGGCAGATTGCACATAGGTACCGGTGCCGTAGAACTTTTTCATGATGCCTTCGGCCATCGGGGACCGAACCGAGTTGTGGTCGCAACAGAACAGAATGGACTGCGGCAGAGACGTCACCCGTCAGCCCCCAAAGTGCAATACGCAAATCAGCGTGAACAGGCGGCGGGCGGTGTCGGTGTCAATTTCGGCCTTGCCTTCCAGCCTATCTTGCAGGACCCGGCTGCCTTCGTTGTGAATGCCCCGCCGCGCCATATCGATGGTTTCGATCTGACTGGGTGGCAGCGATTTCACCGCGTCGAAATAGCTTTCGCATATCTGGAAATAGTCTTTTACCACCTGCTTGAACGGGCCCAGCGACAGGTGGAATTCGGCGGCTTTTTCCTCGGTCTCGGTGGCGATATCGAAAACCAGCCGTTTGTCCCGGATGGACAGTTGCAGATGATAGGGGCCGTCAGGCACCACGCGATCGTCGCGCGCGGGCAGCGCAAAGGAGTTCTCCTCCAGCAGATCATAGATCGCGACCTTGCGCTCCTGCTCGATCTCGGGCGTCGGCGGGGGCAGGTTTCGGTCATCCAGTTCTATGTGCGAAATGCGGGTCATGCGTACGTGGTCCATTCAGGTCGGGTCAGACTTATCGCAAGAAAATTGAATGAGCAACGCGGCCCTGTGGCTTTTGTCACAGCGGATACAGGCACGGGTCAATCGCATGTTTGCGCAACAAGGTGTCGACCAAAGATCCGGAATTGATCTCTCGGTCCTTGAATATCTTTCGAAACCACGACCCAAAGAAATGGATGGACATTTTGCTTTGCCAATCCAGAAATTCCAGCTTGGACATATCAGGCTCGTTCCACAGACCGCGATGCCGGAGTGGAACGGCGTAAAGCTCGACCCTCGGCAAGCTCATGTCATGCTCCGGCGTCCCATAAAGGCTGTGGAAAAACAGCGGCGGCCCAAGCGTTGACAAAGGCAGGCTCCAGTAGGTGGATTGCCCGTAAATGTCCCGATAGGCGTGCTTTCTGTCATCCGACCACCAGAACGGCACGAGGTCGCTGTCGAAAGCGAAATCGCACATCTTCTTCAAAGCCGGGCTGTCGCTGGGCAGAGCCACAACCCCGTTCATCATCCGCTGCCGTGCCAGATTGGCTTTGGGAAACAAATACCCCTCACGGGTCTCGAACGGCCGTACCGCATAGGCATCCGCGTCCACCCAGATATAGTCGGTCTGCTGCATCAGTTTCAGGCGAAACAGATCGGCGTGGACTGCCACCGAGCGCATGATCGGGTCGCGGTAGATCTCGGGTGTGTCAAAGATCTCCCGCGCATCGCGGGCCTCGATATAGTCCGGGATATCCTCGAGATCGCCGTAGTGATAGACGATGGGCGTCTGGTCCACATCCGCGAAGGATTTAAGGCACAGGTGCTCGAGAAAGCTGAACCGTTTGCCGATCCACAAGGTTGCTACGCGTTCCAAACTGCCCTCCACCTGATATCTGTTGGTTCGCGCCTTTAGTCGTTCAGACGATCCAGCCGGGCCGTGACGGACAGGCCATGAGCTTCAAGGCTTTCAGACCGCGCCAGTTGCGCCGCAGCAGGACCGATGGCGCGCAGCGCAGCGGGGGTCATCTGGGACAGCGTGGTGCGTTTGAGGAAATCCATCACGCTCAGCCCCGAAGAAAACCGCGCCGAGCGCGCGGTGGGCAGCACGTGATTGGGGCCGCCAACATAGTCGCCGATGGCCTCGGGCGTGTATTGGCCCAGAAAGATGGCGCCTGCGTGGACGGTTTTTGCGCTCAGCGCCACAGGGTCGGCAACGCAGAGTTCAAGATGCTCTGGGGCGATACGGTTCGACAGCGCGGCGGCCTCATCCAGATCGCGCGCGGTGATCACTGCGCCAAAATCGCGCCAGCTTGCGCCTGCGATGGCGCGGCGCTCGAGCGTCTCAAGGCGCTTGTCCACGGCAGCGGCAACCGACCGACCGAAAGCTGCATCATCAGTGATCAGGATCGACTGCGCACTTTCGTCATGTTCCGCCTGACTCAGCAAATCAAGCGCGATCCAATCGGGGTCGTTGTCCTTATCGGCGATCACCAGAATTTCTGAGGGGCCCGCGATCATGTCGATACCCACCTTGCCAAACACCCGCCTCTTTGCCGCGGCGACAAAGGCATTGCCCGGACCTGTAATCTTGTCCACCGGGGCGATGCTGTCCGTACCATAGGCAAGCGCGGCAATCGCTTGTGCCCCACCCACGCGATAGATCGTATCCACACCCGACAACTGCGCGGCCAGCAGAACCAAGGGGTTCACCACCCCATCCGGCGTGGGCACGGCAATCGCCAGACGCTCAACCCCCGCCACCTTGGCCGGAATCGCATTCATCAAGACCGACGAAGGGTACGAGGCCAACCCACCCGGCACATAAAGCCCCGCCGCCGACACGGCCGACCAACGCCAGCCCAGCGTGGCCCCGGCCTCATCCGTCCATTCGTGATCGGCGGGCATTTGCTTTTCGTGATAGGCCCGGATGCGCGCCGCAGCCAGTTCCAGCGCGGCGCGATCCTCATCCGTGACCTCAGCCACTGCCGCCGCGATCTCATCAGTCGAAAACGCCAATGTATCAGGGGTCAGTTCCAGCCGGTCGAATTTGGCCGTCAGCTCGATCACCGCCGCGTCGCCGCGCGCGCGCACGTCCTGAATGATCTCGGCCACAACCGCATCCACGTCGGGGCTGTCTTCGCGCTTGGCCGACAACAGCGCCGCAAAGGCGGTTTCGAAATCGGTCGAGCTTGTCTCAAGGAAAACTGGCATCGTCTTGCACTCCGGGGCGTTTCATCGGGACATATCGCCCGAGGGGAAAGGCCTCAACCCTTCGTCGGTCAGGTGCAGCGATTTGCGCATCGGATATTGCAGGACGCCCTGCCATTCTTCGGCCTCACCCGCATCCTTCCAGCCGAACCGGCGATAAAATTCCCGTGCCGTCGCAGTGGCATAAACATGTGCCTCCGCACACCCTTGATCGACCAGTTCACTTTCCAGCCGGATCAACAGGGCCAAACCGACACCACGCCGCACATAGGCTGGTTCGACATAGAGCAGCGACACTTCCGAACGGTTGTGCAGCCCACCGACCCCGGCCACCTGCCCGTCAATCTCGGCCAGCCAAAGCTGGGCGCCGGATTGTATCCAGCGTCGGATCGTCTGAGGGTCCTTGTTGGCCGTCCAAGCCGCCAGCAGCGCGGGCTGCTTGTGATGGTCTGCCGCACAAAGATAGGTGATCGAGCGGATCAGAGCGCGGCTCATCTGGAACACATCGAACACGGTCGCACGGCGCAAAACCAGGCCTGTGGAAGGCCCGGAAAACGCTTGCGCTATGCCCCGTTTATTCCGGATGATGCGGCGCCTGCCCAGACGGTGCCTGATAGGGCCGCGTGACGTCCTTGAGGGACACATCCACAGCCTCGACCAGTAATCGGATCGCGCCATCCCCGGCCAGAGTCAGCACCACGCGGCCCGCCCCATCTTCGCCCGGCTCAAAATCAATAGACAAGAGGGACATCACCATGTCCTTGTCGCTGCGGTCGATCCCCTGACTTGCCACCGACAGCACCGAGTCGAACACCAGCACCGACTGTACCCGCTCAAACGGGCGGTCGCGCAGGGTGGCGGCGTCTTTGTCCTCCCACCGAAAGCGGTTCAACAGCAGGCCAAAGCGGCGTTGGGATGGCCGCCAAGTCATCTCGGTGATTGGAAACACCGCGTCCTGTGTCAGGGTCGAGATCACCTGCAGGTCATCTGCATCCTCGGCACCAAGATTCAGCGGGGCCTCGCGCCCGTCATGGAAACTTGCGTCTGTCATTGGCCTTTGATCCGTTCAATCTTTGCACCCACGCCTTCCAGCTTGCGCACCACATGTTCATAGCCACGATCCAGATGATAGACCCGGCTAACCGTCGTCTCACCTTCGGCCGCCAAACCGGCCAGAATCAGCGAGACCGAGGCCCGCAGATCGGTCGCCATCACAGGCGCGCCTTTCAAACGTTCGACGCCCGTTACCGTGGCCGTGCCGCCATGCACCTCGATATTGGCCCCCATTCGTACCAGTTCAGGGGCGTGCATAAAGCGATTCTCAAAGATACGCTCTTCAAGAACGGACACACCTTCGGCAGTACACATCAGCGCCATCATTTGCGCCTGTAAATCCGTGGGGAAACCAGGGAAGGGTTCCGTGACCACATCCACCGACCGAACACGCCCGTTCTTGCGCGCGACCATCAGACCATTTGCGGTTTCCGTCACGCTGACACCCGCTGCTTCCAGCTTTTCGGCAAAGGACGCGATCAGCGACATCCGCCCGCCCAGCAACTCGACCTCACCGCCGCAGATCGCCGGGGCCAGCATATAAGTGCCCAGTTCGATCCGGTCAGTGACAACCTGATGGGTCGCGCCGTGCAAACGGTCGACGCCCTGAATTTCGATGGTCGAGCTCCCCTCGCCTGAAATCTGCGCACCCATCTTGCGCAGGCATTCGACCAGATCGACGATCTCGGGCTCGCGCGCTGCGTTTTTCAGGACGGTAGTACCTTTGGCCAGCGTGGCCGCCATCACAATGTTCTCAGTCGCCCCGACCGAGGCAAAACGCATCTCATGCACCGCGCCTTTCAACCCACCGGGGGCCTTGGCGTGCAGGTACCCGTCTTTCAGTTCGATCTCGGCGCCTAGCGCTTCAAGCCCTTCCACATGCAGATCCATCGGGCGCGCACCGATCGCACAGCCACCGGGCAGCGACACGACCGCCTGCCCGAACCGCGCCAGCAAAGGCCCCAGCACAAGGTTCGAGGCCCGCATCTTGCGCACGATGTCATAATCCGCCGTCTGACTGGTCAGATCATGGCTGGACATGGCAATCACCTGCCCGTCCTGCAACGACGACACCTCGGCCCCCAGCGATTGCAGTAGGGCGGTCATGGTCTTGATATCGCTCAGACGCGGCGCGTTGGTCAGCGTCAGCGGTTCATCGCTGAGCAGCGTTGCGGGCATCAGCGTCAAACACGCGTTTTTAGCCCCTGCAATCGGGATCTGACCGTTAAGCGGCCCGTTACCCGTTACCAGAATCGAATCCATTTGCTCTTATCCCTCGTCCTTATCGGCCTTGCCCCCAGCGACCGCCCGCGCCTTGGCCTGCGCCTTGCGCCGCGCCATGTTTGCCTTCAGCGCGGCCTTCAGCCGCTTTTCGCGCGCATCACTGGGTTTGCCTTGTTTTTTTGGTGAATTTTTTTCCGTCATGATCTTTCTCTACAGGAGGCGAAAAAAACCGTCCAGACACCCTTGCGCCGCGTTTCGTTTGAGTCTAATCACCCGCCCACAGCGCTGCTGTAGCTCAGAGGTAGAGCACTCCCTTGGTAAGGGAGAGGTCGAGAGTTCAATTCTCTCCAGCAGCACCATTCCCAAATTACTGATTTTCAATACTCGTCTCGCTGCTGCGGCGCCGCTGGCCAATTGCCCTCGGCACCAACAGTGTTGACTCGGCCCAACGCGGCATGGGACCCTTCGCCATTGTGTTCATAAGCTTCCCATTTCAGGTGGCATTTCTCTGTAACCTTGTGTGCAGGTTCGGGAGTTAAAGAGTGACTGATATTCGTTCCGACAATAGCAACGCGGCCCCAACGCAACCATTGGCAGGGCGCTTGGGCTGGATTGATGCGGTAAAAGGCCTGACGATCATTTTCGTGGTTCTACACCATTCTATCGCCGGGTTCCGGTTCGACCCGACCTTCCCCGAATGGATCAGAACCTTCAACTACAGCCTCGATCCCGTGCGCATGCCCCTGTTCTTTCTGGTAGCCGGGCTGTTTGCCAAAAAGGCTATCGACGGCCCCGCAGACAAGTTCATCCGCGGCAAGGTGATCTATTTCCTCTATTTCTACCTTCTGTGGTCCATGATCATCTTCACCTTTCGGTTTGGACTGAACGCTATTACCAATTCGACCACCTATTGGTGGGAAATCCTGATAATCCCCTGGGACCCGCTGCCGACGATCTGGTTTCTCTACGCCCTCATGCTGTCTTTCGTAATATTGCGCCTGCTGCGCGGCGTTCCCCCGGTCTATATTGTCGGGTTTGCGGCCATCATACAGGCGCAGTTCCTGCTGAATGTCTGGCCCGAAGGCGTGGTCGTCATCGCCGATAAACTGGCCAAGCTGTTCGTCTATTTCGCGATCGGAGTATATGCGTCTGAATGGATCAGATCTTCGGCGGTCAAGGCGCGCGCGCTACCGGTGATCGCATTGTGGATCGGGTTCCTCGGCCTCAGCATCGCTGCGCTGTCGGGAGGATTCGAGAAACTTCCTCTGGTCTACTTTTCCCTATCGGCCCTGTCCGCCTCGGCAATCATTGGAACGGTAGTTCTGGCCTCGAACGCGGGTAAGGCCAAGTGGTTGGTTACAATCGGAAGTTTCAGCCTGTATATCTACCTCACCCATTTCCTTCCCGTGGCAGGGACGCGCATCATTCTATCCAAAATTTTGGGTATTACCGAGCCGCTGGTGGTGATCCCGCTTTCAGTTCTGGCGGCGCTAGTGTTCGGAATCGTCTTCTGTAAAGTGCTGACAGGATCAAGACTCCAATGGCTGATCAAAGTGCCCGATCGAGTGTTGAACCGCACGCTTTCTCTGCCGTTCGGAACCGCAACCCGGACCTGAAGAACCAGTCTAGTTCAGGCGCCCGGATGCGGCCAAAGCACCGGCCAGAGCGCTCTCGATCTCTTTGGGAAAGTCACGGCCTTTCTTATGCAATCCTGCCGCGACCCAGCCCACCATATGGCCTCGTGCACCAATGCCATTTGCGCGCACTTCGGTCGGGCAGGTCTGTTCCTTCTGAACCAGGGACATCGCTTTTTCGACCTCGTGATCGGACAAAACCATTTTGACAGCGCTGATGATATCCATCGACATCTGAAGAGTCTGATGTTCCATCCTGTGCGCCGCGCCCGACAAAAGCCGGGTACAAAAGGCCGATAGGAAATACCAACGAAAGATCGAAAACACCCGATCCTGGAACTCGGTCGGGTGCTCTTGGGTGACCCTCGCTGTCTGTGCAATCCGTTCGAAAGCTGCCTCAGCCGCCTGAGAGGCTCGGCAAATCTGTGCCTCGCGCGACGTCACAGACGCAGCGATCAAAGCAGACGGGACAGCGGTACCAGCGGTTCCTAAGTTCATAATCGTCCTCCAGCTCTAACTCCTGCTGAAGACATGGGTACATCCAAAAACATTCGATTGTGATTTTTCGCCAAAAATTCCCTAAAGTGTTAAATGACTGTCTTCACGAAAATGTCACAGAAAGACATTTAACGCAAACATTAGCTGCATCAGACGTCGGTCAATTCCCACCAAGTAGATTTCATGTCGCACAACAAATTAAGGCAAATCTGCAATTTGTTTCCAAATTGGCTCTTAGAATGGACATGTTCTGACAATAGTTCTGCCCATTTCACCGGATACTGATGATCAATCCCGCAATTCAGTTGACCAGTATTGTTGTAACGAGGGGGTACGAGCGGGAATAGGGGGTGAGCGCCTGCCAAGCCCGACTAGCCCGAGGGCAGGCCAGCTCCCCCCGCATGCAGATCTTTCACCAGTTTCAGAATCCGTCTGAAAAGCTGCACCACAGAGGTCGCTGCTTTGCCAGATCGCCTGTCAACGACAGGCACATCCGCCTGTTTCGTTCCACTTTTTCACGGCCTTGAGTGAGGTCGTGACATGAAAAACGCCGCCCCAATTTGGGGCGGCGCGTCTTACCTTGAGCAATGGAGGCTTATTCAGCCGCCTGCGCCACCTCGCTCTTGTCGCGCAGACCGTCGCGGAACAATGCCTTGGCCAGCGCCACCATCATCAGCCCCATCACCATGGTGAAGGGCAACGCGCCGATGATCATTGCGTTGCGCAGCGCATCCAGCGGGTTGTTGTCACCAGCCGCCAGGATCAGCGTACCGATCACAGCCGTCAGGATTAGGCCCCAGATGATACGGTGCTTAATGCCAGTCTCTTGGCTGCCGCCCGACATAATCGTGTTCATAACCAGAATACCCGAGTCCGCAGAGGTCACCAGGAAGGTCATGATCAGGATCACGCACATCACGTTCAGCATCGACAGCAGACCGCCGTCAATCATGTAGGACAGGGTCACGAACAGCTTGTTGGTATTCGACGCACCGATGATCGCGCCTTCCGCTGCACCAGCCAATTCCAGATCAATCGCGGTACCACCCAGAACGGTCATCCATGCAAAGCACACCAGCGCCGGTGCGAACACACAGCCCAGGATGAACTCACGCACCGAGCGACCCTTGGAGATACGCGCCAGGAACAGGCCCACGAAGGGCGAGAAGGCGATCCACCAAGCCCAGTAGAACGTGGTCCAGCCGGCTTGCCAGCCGAACTGACGGCCCTGCTCACCTGCAGCATAGGCTGCGGCCAGCGTCGCTTCGTCCAGCTCAGCCGCTGCGCCTTCCAGACCGCTCTTGAAGCCGTCAAAGCTGCCCCAAGCATTCGTCGCACCACCCATCAGCGCATCCGCATGGGCCTGCGCCTCGGCCGGCAAGGCCGCTGCAAAAGCTTCAGCTGAAAGCGGGCCATAGGCACCAAAGCTCAGCGATACGAAGTGCAGGATATAGTCGACCATTGCCGTACCATAGGTGGTCATCGCGAAGACAAACGAGCCAAACACAACGAACGTACCCAGCAGGATGATCGACAGAACAAGGTTCAGGTTCGACAGATATTTAACGCCCCGGCCGACACCCGACACCGCCGAGATGATCGACAGCCCCATGATGACAGCCAGACCCGAGATCAGACCCACTTTCGATGGTGCCGGAACCTCGCCGCCCAAATCCATGATCCATTCCATGCCGGTAATTGCGTACAGGCCATCGATGAACTGGCTTACGCCGAACCCGATAGTCACCGACACACCCAGAATGGTCGCAACGACGCCCAGCACGTCAACCACGTGACCCAGGAAGCCGTTCATCAGCTTACCGAACAGCGGCGTCAGCGCCGCGCGGATGGTCAGTGGCATGTTGCGTGTATACGCGTAGTAGGCCAACGACAGACCCGTCACCACGTAGATCGCCCAGGCGTGGAACCCATAATGCAGATAAGTGTAGCGATAAGCCGACTGCACAGCATCTGGCACGTTACCCGGAACGTCGCCCGCAACCACAACGGGGTTCGAACCCCACAGGCCCAGAGGCTCGGCTGTGGCGAACACCATCAGACCCACACCCAGACCGGCGCCAAACATCATCGAGAACCACGAGAAATTCGAGAACTCGGGCTTTTCGCCTGGCTGGCCCATTACGCGCTTGCCCGTCGAAGGAAGAATCGCAACAACCGCCAGGAAGAAGAAAAACAATCCAACGATGATGATATAGAAGCTGTTGAAAACTTCCAAGATTTGAGAGTTCCAGCTGCCCAGAGTGCTGTTGGCATTGGCCGGGAACACCAAAGCCCACAGCACCAGCGCAACCATGATGCCTTTACTGATTAGCGCAATCGGTACGCTGTTGTTTTCATAAAAACCGCTATCCGCCGTTTTTATGTCCAAGTCCGTAAACGGGTCCTTTATCGACATCTACTTCCTCCGTGTTGTCGTTCGTTTTTGGGGAAAGCTGCCGCGACCGGCGCGCTTCACCCAGAGATTTCGCAATTATGTGATAAATGAACTTTCCAGATCAGACGTGCCGCACGCTTTCCACCAATCGCCACCTGTTGATCTGACAATTCGATCTGCGTTGTGTGGAACAAGTCGCAGATCGCTATTGACCTGTGGTTTAATCTGGCAATCGGGGGTGAGGCTATGCCAATCCATCAATTTCCCTTTCGGCCATTTTCCGAATGTCAGCATTCGCGGTTGTTTTTTCGCCCGCCTGTCTGAGCCCCGTTGAAGAACACTCGAAACCGCGTGCATGACCCAATAAATTTGGTGAATGCGACTATAGCGTGCCCCGTGCGGGACATTAGACAGAACCGACATTTTTGTCGTTTTTGGCGACATCCACCGAAATCGTGACCGTAAAATTCATCTAATTGGCGAGGCAATCTGGCATTCAACCCCAAATAAACTAATACTCGATTGAAATGATCTAACGCGACCACGAAAGCTGATTCTTAAGCCAACATGTCCAGACGCCACTATAACCTTCCGCCCCTTACCACCTTATCCGCCTTCGAAGCCGCCGCACGGCATCTCAGCTTCAAAAACGCAGCTGAAGAATTGTCTGTCACCCCAGGGGCGGTCAGCCATCAGATCAAAGCGCTCGAGGGGGACTTGAACGCCGTCCTTTTCCAACGCAAGCATCGGGGTGTGGATCTGACAGAAGACGGAAAAGCCCTGTTTGAGACTCTGTCGTCGTCCTTTACCAAAATCTCCAAGACACTGGCGACAATCCGGGACCAGGCCGCAATCGGCAAGGTGACAGTGGGATCAACAACGGCCGTTGCTGCATTATGGCTTTCTCCAGCAGTGATCCGGTTTTGGCGCGAAAAGCCTGAGATAAATGTCGACCAACTATCGCAGGACCGGCCTTTTCGCGACAGGCCCGATATTGATTTCTTCATCCGTTATGGTCGTGACAGCGATCAAAGCCTCTCACACACCCCCTTGTTTCGCGACCACCTTGTGCCCGTAGCCAGCCCGGACATAGCCGAACGCCTGGTTGACGCATCACTGGAAGACCTCGCCGCCGAGCGCTTGATCCATTTGGACTCAGATGATCGCAGTTGGACCACATGGCCGGAATGGTTCCATCAAATGGGTCACAATGGCGCGATCCCAATCGACTCGCGCGTGAACAGCTATTCGGTTGCGTTGCAATTGGCCCGCAAGGGGGCTGGTCTGGCGCTGGGTTGGCGACGGCTGATCCAACCGATGCTGCAATCGGGTAAATTGGTCATCATCGGCCCTCATAGGTTGACCGCACCCAACCAATTCTACCTTGTTGGGCGCCCCGACAACGAGTTGTCAGAGAGCGCTCGCGCACTGAAGAACTGGATCTTGCAAGAGGTAGAGGACGGCTCGGTTTAGATCAGATAACTCTCTGATGAGGTTTTCTGATATTGAGACGCCCGCACGCCTTCCCCAATACGGTTAAAACCAATCTTAGGAGAGCCCGATGAACAAGCATAGCCCTCTGTCCTCCGTTCTGGCCGACGTGAATATCGCCAACGGTCTGCCGAATGAACACTATGTCGACCCTGCAATTTTTGCCGAGGAACGGAAATCGGTTCTTTATGCGAATTGGTCCGGGGTTGGCTTCGGTAAGGACGTACCCGAGGAGGGTGATGCCAAACCTGTGGACTTTCTGGGCATGCCCCTGCTGATCGTACGCGATCGCGACGGCGAAATCGGCGTATTTCAGAACACCTGCCGTCACCGCGGCATGATCCTGGTGGACACTCCTCGCAAGATCGGAGGCGCGATCCGCTGCCCCTATCACAGCTGGTGCTACAGCCTGAAGGGTGAGCTGCGCGCAACCCCTCATGTGGGCGGACCCGGTCACAACACCCATGAAGACGTTGACCGCAGTGATCTGGGACTGGTCCGCGTGCGGTCCTACGTCTGGCGCGATGTGATCTTTGTGAACGTCGACGGCAACGCCCCAGCGTTCGAAGACGCCCACGCCGCTCTTCTTGAGCGCTGGAAGGAGTTCGACCAGCCCGTGCATCACGGCGGCGAGACGTCCTCGTTCAAGCTTGAGGTCAAGACAAACTGGAAGCTGGCGGTCGAGAACTATTGCGAAAGCTATCACCTGCCGTGGGTTCATCCCGGTCTGAACAGCTATTCCCGGTTGGAAGATCACTACAACATCGAAGCACGCGGGCACTATTCCGGTCAGGGCACGTTGGTTTATCGCCAACTCACCGATCAGGATGGGGCAACTTTCGAAGATTTTCCGGGCCTCAGCGAGAAATGGGACGAGGGTGCCGAATATATCGCTCTTTATCCCAATGTTCTGCTGGGCGTGCAGCGCGACCACGCTTTTGCCATCGTGTTAGAACCTGTCGATCAGGAAAACACCGTCGAACACATTGAACTGTACTACGCAAAAAGCATTGAAGATACGCCGCAGCATGACGGGTTGCGCGCCTCGAACGCGCAGCTTTGGAAGACGGTATTCGAAGAGGATGTCTTTGTTGTAGAAGGCATGCAAAAGGGTCGCCATGGTGTTCTGTTTGACGGCGGACGGTTCTCGCCCGCGATGGACGGGCCGACGCATAATTTCCACCATTGGGTCGCAACGCAGATCGAAAACGGTCGCGCGGATTGAAACTGCGGACCGGTCGGTTTTCAATGGCCGGTCCCGACGGAGGTTCGATGGACAAGTCCAAGCTGGATCACCTGCTGCTCGAGGCCCATGCTCGCGATGATCACGACGCGCTGATCCGCTATTACACCTTGGCTGCAGACGAACGCGAGGCCGCGCGGGACACCGACGCGGCCTGTTTCTATCTGACCCATGCGTTTGTTTTTGCGCTGGAATCTGGCGCACCCGAGGCAGATACCCTGAACGCAAGATTGGCCGCCCATGGGCGCGCGCACCGGTTGGATTTTTCGGATTAGCCTCAGGTTAAACCTGCTCAACCCAGATTGAAATTATTCTCCGTTGTCCGCGCGACGTCCTTGGTGACAGAAAGCGCAAAGAACCCAACTTGGATATGGCAGGCACATGAGAACGAATGCACAGGCAGTGGTGATTGGTGGCGGGGTGATCGGGTGCTCGATCCTCTATCATCTGACCAAACTCGGATGGTCGGATGTCGTCCTGTTGGAGCGGGATGAGTTGACCTCGGGCTCAACGTGGCACGCGGCGGCGAACATCCACGGGCTGCATGACAGCACAAATATCAGCCGCATTCAGCACTATACAATGAACCTTTATAACGCATTGGAAGCCGAAACGGGCCAAAGCTGCGGCGTGTTCCAGCCCGGCTCGCTGTATCTGGCGCAGACCCAAGAGCGTGAGCATCAACTTCGCCTGCAAGCCGCCAAAGCCAAGCTCTATGGCATGAACTTCTATGAGATCAGCATTGAAGAAGCGAAAAAGCTGAACCCGCTGGTCAATTATGATGGCATCCGTTGCGTGATGTTCGAACCCGATGGCGGCAATGTTGACCCGTCAGGCGTGACCAACGCCTATGCGGTTGGTGCCCGCCAACGCGGGGCCGAGATCCACCGTTTCACCCCCGTCACCGCGACCGAGCAGCAGGAAGATGGCACTTGGATCGTGCGCACCCCCAAGGGCGATATCCACACGCCATGGGTTGTGAATGCTGCGGGTCTGTGGGGTCGGGAAGTTGCGAAACTCGCCGGGATCGAACTGCCGCTGCAACCAACCGAGCACCAGTATTTCGTCACCGAAGCTATGCGGGATGTGCAGGCGCATGGCGCCCGCTTGCCCTCGGTCTCGGACCGGGATGGCGAGTACTATTTGCGTCAGGAAGGCAACGGTTTGCTGGTCGGGGCCTATGAGAAAGACATGAAGTTCTGGGCCGAGGACGGCACGCCGCTGGACTTCGCCCATGACCTGTTCCCCGATGATCTGGAGCGGATCGAAGAGAACATGATGAACGCCATCGAGCGCCTTCCCGCCGTGGGCGAAGCCGGGATCAAGCGCGTCATCAACGGCCCGATGATCTGGTCTCCGGATTCGAATGTCTTGATGGGACCGGTGCCCGAGGTTGATGGCTATTTCTGCTGCAACGGCATAATCCCCGGCTTTTCGCAATCCGGTGGCATGGGCCTTATGGCCGCGCAGTGGATCATCGAAGGCGAAACCCAATACGACATGTTCGCCTGGGACATGGCCCGCTTTGACACCTGGGCGACAAAGGAATTCACCAAAGCCAAGGTGCGCGACCAATACGCCCACCGTTTTGCGATTCACTTCCCGAACGAGGAGCGCAGCGCAGGCCGCCCTGCCCGCGTGCGCCCGATCTACGAAACCCAAAAGGCCATGGGTGCGGTCTTTGGCCTGAATGTCGGGTGGGAGCATCCGCTTTGGTTCGCGGATGAGTCGGGCACGGTGGATACCAACGGCTTTACCCGCCAGAACTGGTGGGCCCCTGTGGGCGAAGAATGCAAGATGCTGCGCGAGCGGGCGGGCATCATCGATATCTCGAACTTTGCCAAATACATCTGCAAAGGCCCCGGCGCGGCGGATTGGCTGAACGCAGTCTTTGCCAACACTATGCCAAAGGCGGTTGGCCGCTCTTGCCTGACACCTCTGATCTCGAAACGCGGTGGGATTGCAGGCGACTTTACTGTCACCCGCGTGGCCGAGGACGAATTCTGGATCATCGGCTCGGGTATGGCCGAGCGGTATCACAAACGCTTTTTCAAGCAGGTTTCACTGCCCGAAGGCACCACATTCGAAAGCCACACCGAAGCGATGTGCGGCTTTAACGTCGCCGGTCCGAAATCACGTGAGATCCTGCAACGCCTGACCAACACCTCGCTGGCAACCGAGGATTTCCCGTTCATGCGTTCGGCGATGATCGAGCTTGCAGGCGTCGAAGTTCTGGCCCTGCGCGTGTCCTTCACCGGTGACCTGGGGTGGGAGTTGCATTGCAGGACCGAAGATCAGGCGCAGCTTTATGAGGCGCTGCTGGAAGCGGGCAAAGACTTCGGCGCAGGTCCCGTTGGCAGCCGCGCGCTGATGTCGCTGCGGGTGGAAAAGGGCTATGGCTCGTGGAGCCGCGAATACAGCCCCGAATACTGGCCGCACGAGGTTGGGCTGGACCGTCTGTGCAAGCTCGACAAGGGTTTCCTGAACAAAGGGGCCGCGCAAAAGGTGCTTGAAAACCCCGCCCGAGAACAACTGGTTCTTCTGCATCTGGATGAGGTCGACGTGACCGCGTCCAACGCCGACGCGACCGGCGGTGAGCCGATCTTCAAAGACGGTGAAGGCATCGGTCGTGTAACGTCCGGCACCTATGGCTACACGGTCGGCATGTCGCTGGCGCTTGGGTATGTCAAAAACGCCCAGCCCGGCGATGAGGTCGAGGTGATGGTGCTGGGTCGACCGCACAAGGCCACTATCTTGAAAGAGCCCCCGTTCGACGCAAAAGGTGAGAAACTGCGCGCCTGATCAAACCGTGATCCGCCCCTGACCTAACGAGACCCTATCCACGCGCCCCACCCTGCCTATATCCTGAAACAACCATCTGGATCGTTTTGGGAGGGGCGGGGCGCGTGGAACATGAAACCGATATGCTGATCGTCGGCGCCGGGTTCTCGGGGCTGATTATGGCGATTGAGGCCCGCAAGCGCGGGATCACCGATATCACGGTCCTTGAAAAAGCGAGCGATATCGGCGGCACATGGCGGGAAAACACCTATCCCGGCGTCGCGTGCGATGTCCCTTCGCATCTTTATTCCATGGCCACGCACCTGAACCCGGACTGGAGCCGCGCCTATGCGGGTGGGGCCGAAATTCACGCCTATTTGCGCAAGGTCGCGCAGAATGAAGGTTTGTACGACCTTTGCCAGTTCCAGCAGAAACTGAAAACCGCCCGGTGGGATGGCAGCCATTGGCAGGTTGAAACCGAAGGCGGGGACATCTGGTCCGCGCGCATTTTGGTCTCGGCCATCGGCGCGCTGCATGTACCCAGCATCCCCGATATTCCCGGCGCAGACAGTTTTCCTGGCCCCAGCTTTCATTCTGCCCAATGGAATCACGAAGTACCTTTGTCGGGTAAACGGATCGCGGTGATTGGTACCGGGGCCTCGGCGGTTCAATTCGTGCCCGAGATTGCGAAAATGGCCGGGCAGGTCACGATCTACCAGCGTAGCGCGCCTTATGTTCTGCCCCGACCAGACGGCCCCATCGCGCCATGGGTGCGCAGGTTGTACCAGCGCATGCCCTTGTTGCCGAAACTGCGGCGCAAGCTGATCTACATGGTGTTCGAATACCGCCACCGTGTTTTTCGCCGCGAAAAGGGAGCCGTCAATTTCGCCATGAAGATGTGGCGCACCGCGCTTGAAAAAGCCATCACCGACCCGGCCGAGCGCGAAAAGCTGACCCCCGCTTATCAAATCGGCTGCAAGCGCATCCTCAGCTCGAACGATTGGTACCCCACCCTTGCGCGCGACAACGTTACGGTGGTGTCGCATCGCGTGAACAAAATCGAGGGCGACCAGATCACCGCCGCCGATGGATCGCAGGCGCAGGCTGATATATTGATCTGGGGCACGGGGTTTCACGTCACCGATATGGTCGATTATCTGAACATCTCCGGCGCGGATGGGCTGAGCCTGCGCGACGCCTGGGGCGAGGGGATGCAGGCCAATCTGGGGACTGCGATTGCCGGATTCCCGAACTTCTTCATACTGCTTGGGCCGCATACCGGGCTGGGGCATAACTCGGTCGTTCTGATGATCGAAGCGCAAGTCCGCCATATTGGCCGCGTTCTGGACGAGATGCAGCGCGGTGGTCTGCATGCAATCACCCCTGACGCTTCCAGACAGGCCGCCTTTGAACAAGAGATGCAGGACCGACACACAGACAGTGTCTGGCAGACGGGCGGCTGCGCTTCGTGGTATCAGGATGCCGAGGGGCGCAACACAACCCTCTGGCCCGGCACCGTGTCTGAATTTGAAAAGCGTATGGCCCAATCAGGTCTGGAGCATTACCAACCCCTCAAATCCCAAAGCGGAGACCATTGAGATGACCTTTCTGATTATCGTTCTTTTCGTCGCTGTATTTTTTGGTGCGATGAACCTGTGGACCCGTAAGCTGACACAAGACGGCGGCAAACGTGTTCCGCAACTGGGGCAGATCCAGCCTGTGCGCGGCGGCAGCATCCACTATGTCGAAAAAGGCGATCCATCCAATCAGAGCCTTGTCCTGATCCACGGCCTCACCGGGCAGCTTCAGCACTATACCTATGCGTTGGTGGATATGCTCGCGGATGACTACCATGTCATCGCTGTCGATCGGCCCGGATGCGGGTATTCAACCCGCGAGTCCGCCGATTTGGGGCGTCTGCCCGAGCAGGGCCGGATGATCCAGGAGTTTCTCGATATCAAAGGCGTGTCCGACCCCGTTCTGGTCGGCCATTCGCTGGGCGGCGCAGTTTCGCTGGCGATGGCGCTGGACTATCCTGACAAGGTCAAGGCACTGGCGCTTCTAGCTCCGCTGACACAGGTGATGTCCGGCCCGCCGCCCGTGTTCAAACCGCTCGAAATTAGGACCGAATGGTTGCGCAATTTCATCGGCAATACGATTGCCGTCCCCATGGCCGCCAAGACCGCCCCTCATGCTCTCAGCGCCGTCTTCGACCCTGAACCGGCACCGGATGATTTCCTGGACCGCGCCGGCGGCGCATTGGGTCTGCGACCATCAGCCTTCATCACCGCCTCCCAGGACGTAGTTGGCATAGACGATAGCCTTGAAGCTCAAGTGGCCCGCTATCCGGATCTCAAAGTGCCCGGAGGCATTCTTTACGGCGCACAGGACGCCATCCTGTCCCCCACTGCCCACGGCGCGCCGATGACGCAATATGGTCTGACCAACGAACAGATCGAAGGGTTGGGCCACATGATCCTGATCACCGCGCCCGACGCATGCGCCACCTTTATCCGCAGCATCGCAGAAGGCGCTGTCAACCCGAACCAATCCGCATCCGAAACCGGTTGAGGCCAGGCACAAAAAGAATCCGGTTTCAGGGAGATTTCCCTCTTGACCCTCTCGGGCCCCTCCCTTAAATCGCCTCTCACCCATGGCGGAGTAGCTCAGTTGGTTAGAGCAGCGGAATCATAATCCGCGTGTCGGGGGTTCAAGTCCCTCCTCCGCTACCACACCCCCCACTCTAGATTCTCTGTTTGGAATGAAGGCGCTTACACGCCAATGACAGCATCGATGATGTTGGCGAACTGGACCGCGTTTCTTTTCTCTGTGACCAGGACCCGCGAAACCATTGCGTCAGGCGGAACGCGTTCTGTATTTCGCAGCGAGCGCTTTTTTGGCGTTAACCGCGATTTGTTTGCCAGTCATGTCCTTGCACCTTGCGAGTTCATTGGCGCGGTCGGCGGGCACCTGCTAGGCTAGACCAGTGATTGTGCCCACCGACTCGCGTTCGACACAGCAGCAATCAATTCAGCCAACCCTACATGGTGCAATCCGCCCTGAATGACGGGACGTCCGCTGCCTAACATTTCAGTGTTTGCTGTTCTCATATCAGAACTCCCGGGCACCTCAGCCTGGCAATTACTTCTCGATCCAAGCCGCAGAAAACACTCGTTGAAAGCTCGCCCATTGGAAAGGCAGCGTCAAAAAAACCTGCCCAAAAGGGGCAGGTTTGCGTGATCAGAATTTGCGTGTGCATACTCTGATATTTGGTCAGAGGCTTACTCTGCAGCCACGCTTTGACGTACATCTCCGCGACTTCTCCAGCGGAAGTAGAACATGAACGGCAAAACTACGAGGTACATTGTGATCGAATACAGCGCGGATGGCAGCGCCATCGGCACGTCACTCAGCGATGTGCTGGTGCCGGTGATCACAATCGCCAGCGTAATGCCCAAGGGCGAGTTCTGAACGCTGGTTTCAATGCCAACCGTTTTGCCTTCGGTCTTGCTGAGGCCAAGGATTTTACCAAAGGCCAGACCAAGCAACATCAGCACCAGCGGCAGCGTCATGGTCGAATAGCCCAGCGTCGGCATGTAGGTGATGATCAGTTCGCGGTTGGCTGCGAACAGCGCCAGAATTAGAACGGCCCAGAAGATGACGGCGACGTTCTGCAGGGGGTTTTCAAGGCGACGGGCCAAACCGTTGAAGAAGTGGCGCACGATGATACCGGTCAGAACAGGCAGCGTTGTCACCAGGAAGGTAAAGATCGCGATCTCGAAGAACGAGAAGTCAGGCGCGCTTTCCCCCATGAAATACAGCACCGACCAGGTGGCCAGCGGCGGTACGGTAAGGAAGGCCATAACGCTGGTGACAGCGGTCATCGACACCGACAGGGCCAGATCGCCGCGTGAAAGCTTGGTGATCACGTTGCTGCTGACGCCGCCGGGGCAGAAGCTGAGCAACATCAGACCGGCGGCCATGACAGGCGGCAGGCTGAACGCCATGATGACGCAAAACGCCGCGATTGGCAGCAGGACGATTTGCGAAATGGCACCGATGGCGAAAGCGGTGCGGCGACGGAACACACGGCGGAAGTCGTCGATCTCCAGACCAAGCCCCAGTGAGAACATGATGAAAGCCTGCGCCGCAGGCACCACCACATTGATTGCGAAATCCATTGTTTTCCTCCCTCTTAAGGAAAACGGGCCCGCCTGTTTCGCCTCCCACGACGCTATAACGGACCCGTTGGGTGAGTGGTTTACATATCCACGGTGAAAGTGAACTGCCCCAAGGCGTGACGCATGGCGTCTTCACCGCTGGAAAGGGCCAGTTTTGCAACAACGCCGCGGCTCGAATCCTGCGCCACCTCAAGTGATCCGATTTCGGCTGCGTGTTGACCCGCCAGTTCACGGATGGTGCGTTCGATTTCCATCATGTTCAGCGTGACCTTGTGGATTTTACCAACAGCAGTCACTGGCAGGGCGTCGAGGCTGATAAAGTCTTTCGGCACCGCCGCACGTTCCGAGACATGCTCTTGCGCAAAGGCGGCAAGATCGGACACATCCACATCGATACCCGCGGACTTCTGGAAGTACATCACTGGAACCTCTCCCACCTTGGCGTCGGGACGGCCGATTACGGCAGCCATGGCCACTGCAGGGTGCTTGTGCATCGCTTCTTCGACGATCTTGGGGTCGATATTGTGGCCGCCGCGGATGATCAGCTCTTTCTTGCGGCCGGTCATCCAGAAATACCCTTCGGCATCGCAGCGGGCCAGATCGCCGGTGTTGAACCAACGTTTGCCGTCCTGCTCAAGCCAGATGCCTTTGTTCTGGCTTTCGATCAGATAGCCGTCAAACACGTTCGGTCCGGTGATAAAGATCACCCCGGCCTCATCCACATCGGCCCAGCGAACGAATTCGTCATTGTCGTTCAGGATGCCGATCTTCATGTCCTGATAAGGGAAGCGCAGACCGATCGAGCCGATACGCGGATTGTCCGTGATGATCGGGTTCATGGACGAGGCCAGAACGCCCTCGGTCATGCCATAGGCTTCAATGATCTTGACGCCGGTTTCATTGACGAAGGTGTTGAACAATTCGACCGGCATCGGTGCGGCACCACAGGCCCCAAAGCGCAACGAACTGAGGTCTTTGTCCTTATGTGGCACTTGCAGCAGAGCGCCATAGATGGTCGGCACGCCAGAATAGGAGCTGATGCCGTAATGTTCGACCATGTCCCAGAACCCGGCAATCACACCATCGCCGCGATAGCCTGAGGGAGAGGCCAGCACGACGTGGCCGCCATGCATCCAGGGCAACAGACCTGTCACCAGCATGGCGTTGGTGTGAAACAGCGGAAGACCACACAGCGCAGCGGTGCCGGGGCCAACATTCTCGGCACCAACATACAGGCTGGGGCACCACGAGTTGTAGACTTCGCCGAAATGGGTCCGGCGCACGATCTTGGGCAGGCTGGTGGTGCCACCGGTACACAGCATGGTCGAAGTGTCGTTGGGTCCGGGGCCTTCGAAATCCAGACCATCGGCATTTTCACCTGCGATCTCGTCCAGCAGACGGGTCAGGGTGACGTCGTCGCGGCCTTCGATGGTGGCCGAGACAGGCGGCAGCGGCAGTGTATCGGGCCACACGCCGTCACCTTTCATATAGGTGGCGAAGTTGACCAGCAGGATATGCTCCAGCGAGGGCACATCCTTGGCCGCAACGCTGGCTTTTTCCCAGATATCGACGCCCGGGGTCTGCTCCAGCGTGATCAAGATTTTCGCGCCCGCGCCTTTCAACAGATCGGCCATCTGATCGGCTTCCATCAGCGGGTTGATCGCCAGAATGCCACCGGCCGCACTGCCGCCCCAGATGGCGAAATGCGTCTCGGGCATGTTGGGCAGGATAAAGGCCGCCACATCGTCACGTCCCAGACCCATCCGGCGCAAAGCGTTGGCGGTCTGGGTGATGCGGCTCAGCAACTGCCCGTGGGTCAGCGTATAGGGCGTGCGCATCGCGGCAGCGCTCAGGAAAAAGCTGAGCGCAGGCGCATCGGGATTGATGGCCGCCCCTTTTTGCAGCGCCTCATAGGTGGTCTGCGGCAGATTGCGATCCTGCAGAGGAGTCTGTTCGAACGCCAGAATCTCATCCATGTTTTTCAGAACAACGTTGGTGCTCATCTTCTTTCCTCTTGTTCCTGCGCACCGCGATCGGCGCGCAGTTTTGCGTTAGCTTGCAGCCTTAATCATGTCGGCGGCTTTTTCGGCGATCATCATGGTGGGCGCATTGGTATTGCCCGAGATCAGGTTCGGCATGATCGACGCATCGACGACGCGCAGCCCCTCAAGCCCACGTACCCGCAGCTGCGGATCAACCACGGCCATGTCATCGGTGCCCATTTTGCAGGTGCCAACCGGGTGATAGATCGTGTCTGCGCGCGATCGGATGTGCTGTTCCCAATCCGCGTCTGTCTTTGCGTTTTCGGTGCCGAACATCTCTTTCTTGCGGTATTTCGCCAGCGCCGGAGCCTCAAGAATCTCGCGCGTCAGTTTCGCGCCTTTGATCATCGTTTCGAGATCACGGTCATCGGCCAAAAAGGCCGGATCAATGGCGGGCATGGCGAAAGGATCGGCGCTGTTCAGCGTGACCGAGCCCCGGCTTTCGGGGCGCAGTTTGCAGACATGGCAGCTGAAGCCGTAGCCATAGTGCAGCTTGCGCGAGTGATCATCGACCAGCGCAATTGTGAAATGAAGCTGCACGTCGGGGCGATCCAGATCAGGCGAGGTTTTCAGAAAAGCCGCGCCTTCTGCAAAGCAGGTGGCTGCCATCGACACGCCGGTTTTGCGCCAGCGGTTTATGTGACCCATCAGCTTCATGCCGCCCAAAAGGCCAATGCCGAAATTGTCGGTATCAGCCGATTTGTAGGCCAGCGTGAAGTCCATGTGATCCTGCAGGTTTTTGCCCACACCGGGAAGGTTGTGTCGCACCTCGATCCCGTGCTTTTCAAGATCTGCCGGGTCACCAATGCCGGACAGTTGCAGCAACTGAGGTGTCTTCAGCGCACCGCTGCACAGCAAGACCTCGCGCGTGGCTTTGACCTCGATATCGCGGCCCTTGCCATTTTCCTTGTAAACCACACCTGTCGCGCGTTTGCCGTCAAAGGTCAGACCTTTGGCATGCGCCTTGGTGATCACAGTCAGGTTCGGCCTGTCCATGATCGGGAACAGATAGGCCGCTGCGGCCGAGCACCGCTCGCCATTCTTGGCTTTGTCGTGGAACTGCGTGACCTGATAATAGCCAACGCCCTCATTGTCGCCGGTGTTGAAGTCCTCGCGCTCGCGAATCTGCAATTGCTTAGCGGCTTCGATAAAGTCCCGCGTCACCGGGCGAGATTCTTTCTGGTCCGAAACCTGCAGCGGACCAGCCCCACCATGCATGTCGTCGCCGCCACGCTCGTTATTTTCTGATCGTTTGAAATAGGGAAGAACACTGTCCCAATCCCAGCCTTCGCAGCCCAGATTCGCCCATTCGTCATAATCCTCGCGCTGACCGCGCACGTACAACATGGCGTTGATCGCGCTGGACCCGCCCAGAACCTTACCGCGGGGCTGATACCCCTTACGGCCATTCAGCCCCGGCTGCTCGACGGTTTCAAAAGTCCAGTTGTTGATCTTGAATGGCTTACCCGGAAGCATGGCCACAACAGCGGCCGGCATGCGAACCAATATGCTGTCTCCGTTGCCGCCGCCCGCCTCAAGCAGGCACACACTTACATTCGGATCTTCCGACAGACGGTTGGCCAGCACACACCCTGCTGATCCCCCACCAACAATCACGTAGTCAAACTGCATCGCATTCCTCCCTGTCACCAAAATGGCCAAAGGGCTCGCTTCGCAATAGCGTCGCATCGGTCAATTGTTTGACACTTTCGGCCAAAGATGCGCCCTGATGAACAATCGGCGTTTGATTTGCTGGTTATTCCGAGCAGTAGCTATCCACCATGCGAGCGAATTCAGTGGAAACCCAATCGTTGAGTTCTAGAGCTTGGGGCGTTTGCGGAGCGCTGTCTTCCATGGCGTGAAAAACACCGTGGAATGTGCGGAAAGTTACGCTGCAAGCCGCTCGCTTCATGCGATCGGCCATCTCCTCGGCTTCGGCCTGCAAGATGTCCAGATCACCCACGTAACCAAGGCTAGGTGGCAGACCGGACACATCTTTGGCGCGCGCCGGAACAGCGTAGGGCGAGATATCGTACCGCTTCTGCGTTCGTAGTTCTCGTAGCAACAAATGCCAGGCGAGCACCCCGTGTTCGCGCGTCCATGTGATCTTGTTCTTTGGCAGCTTTGTCCAGTTGGATGCGCGGTCATCGATCATTGGATAAAAAGGCATCATGAACGCGATCTTTGCGTCTCCGGAATCCCGCGCGCGCAACGCCGTCGACAGGACCAGCCCACCGCCCGAACTGTTCCCGGCCAGGATGAGGTTGCCCGCATCGCCGCCCAATTGCTCGGCATGATCACGCACCCAGAGCAGCGTGTCATAGCAATCGTCGTGCCCTGCTGGGTAAGGTGCCTCAACCGATAGCCGGAATGCCGGTGCTACGATGATGCAGGGGCGCGACGCCATCAGGCGTTGAAATAATGCATGATGGCGTTCCGGCCAGCCTGTCGCGTATCCACCACCATGGAAGAACACCACAATGGGCAGCGGACCCTTGCAATTGGTGGGCTTGTAGATACGTACACGAACTTCACCGGTTCCATCCCGGCGCGGAATCATGACCGTTTCGTTGACCGCGTTTTCAAGCTGTTTTTCCGCTGCTTTCTTTCTGCCGCGGGTTGAGATTTTGAGCCCCGTTGGACTTTTGATGAGCCACATGGCCACCCGTTGACCAAAAGGACGCGGGTCTGATTTAGGCATAGGAGATCCTGAATTTTCAAACGCTCAGCAATACTTAGGCGACGGGCATTTCCCCGCCGCCTTAAACTGCGACTGCTCGGTTACTGAGGCTGCGGGTTCGCACCATTATCCGATGGTTTCTGCTGGTCATTTGCGTCGAAATAGAGCGTGCCGAAAATCCAATCGAACAAGGGCAGAGTGATGTTGAAGTTGCCCTCAACCATCACGTCGCGATTGTGATGCACAGTGTGAAACAAACGCAGGTACGTCCAGCCGGGGATAAGTCGGAAAATGCGTTCGGTGACCGAACCACGCTGCAGGTGGTAGCTAAAATGCAGGACTTCATACAGCAGATAGCAAGAGGTCATCGTGATGAAGAACAGATAGCCGTAGTTACCCCCAAAGAGGAAGTAGGACACCAGACCTCCGGGGATTGAAATTGCCACCGTGGTCAGAACGAGCAGATAGATCGGGAAGATCACGACGCGCCAATCCAGGACCATCTGATATTCCATGTCCGTATCCACGAAAAAGGTGTGATGGTCGCCTGTGTGACGCTGATAAAACAGCTTGAAAAGCTTTGTTTTGTGATGCCCCCAATAGTTATGAGATGCCCACTCACCCAGATTATAGGCGACATAGGTCGCGACAACGAACCAAAGTTGGTAGAGCTTAAAATCCACCAGTTTGGTCGTACCCCACCAGATCAAAGATCCTGCGCCGATCACAACGACAGACAGGTGCAGCAGACCGCTGTAGTTTGGGCTTACGCCTGCGCGGTACTTGGCTCGAAACTTCTCTCTTGCTTCATCATTCATAACTGGGTCCTCCCTAACCAAAAGTTGCCAGTCAGAATATGCAGATTTGATATAGCTTCTAATTTATATTACTTAAGGATATTATCACTCTGGGAAATAACTAAGCTAATGCTAAGAAATCACGACCTGAATCTGCTTCCAGTCTTCGATATTTTGATGCGAGAACAGCACTTGTCCAAGGCAGCAGAGCGTCTGAACATGAGTCAACCTGCTGTCAGCAACGCGCTCAAACGACTGAGACAGGGATTCGATGACGAGTTGTTTGTACGCACCGGTCGAGGTCTAAAGCCGACGCAACGCGCACTTGATCTGCATGCCAAGGTTGCCCCTGCGCTCGTACAGATCAGAAGCAGTTTCGAAGACCAGGAGTTTTCTGCAGAGACGTTTTCCCGAACCATCGATGTCTCGATGAATCATGCAGTCGAACACATCTGGGGGCCCGTATTGATGAGGGAAGCCCGAAAGCAGGCGCCAAATCTAAAGTGGAGGGTACATCCAGATTACCTGGATGAAATTCCTGTGCGTCTCAAGGATGGAAGATTGGGATACGCGGTTGACTACACGCCTATGCCGGAAGACCACTTTGACTCGCTGCTGATATTGCGTGAGTCGCTTACGCTTATCAGTGCCGCCGATCATCCATGCGCAAAAACAGGAGTGTCGCTGGAAGAGTTTCAAACGCTGGCACATGTTTCGCTGGTGCGAAGGTTTGGTATTGTTCGCAGCCAGAACAGTCGACGAACTACCCCTTTGGAGTTTTTGTTGGGAAACTCGCTTCCGGCTCGCAATATCGCTCTGCAAATGTCGAGTTTTGTTTCCATCCCTGAAGTCGTTGCCGCAACCGACCTTATTGCTGTAGTCCCCACCCGTTTGGCCCGACCCTTGGTCGACGCCGGTTCGCTGGTTTCGCACAACCTTCCGTTCGACTATCCAGAAATCGAGGTGCGCCTATACTGGCACAAAAGCCGAAACACTGATCCGGGTCACGGGTGGCTTGTAGACTTACTGGCGCGATCAGCGGCAACGCTTGCAGAAACCAACAATTGACGTTGCTACTGTTAGCACGTCAGTTTGTTGTCTCCATATCGGGATGAATGTTTCAAACTGCCGGGCGAGTAGCCGTATTTTTTGGTAAAGGCTCTTACGAAGCTGGATGGCTCTGAATAGCCGGTTCTCCAAGCGACGGTTGAAACATCCAGGCCGGCCGTGCTCAGCAACTCATGCCCAATTGCCAGTTTCGCCTCTGTCTGGATCTTTCTGAAACTTGTCCCCTCCTTGGCAAGACGACGGCGCAACGTGCGTTCACTTGTCCCTAGCTTTGAAGCGATTGAAACGATTGTTGGATCGTTGTTGATTTCCAACAAAGTGGCTTCGCGGACTTGCGCCGTCATTTCCGGAATATCGGAGTTTTCCAGGTTTAGTAGGCTTCGGCATTGCCTCAGGCAATTCTCCATCGTTGCTGGGTTGTGCTGCGGCAAGGGCATATCAAGAAGCTTTTGGGGGAGGATGATCGAGTTTCTCCGACAACTCAGCGTGACGCTGATTCCGAGTTCAGTTTTTATTGCGGACGCGACCGCCGGATTATCCAGCGTGGTTTCAAAGACCACGCGCGACATAGAAAACCTGGGCAGAAACTGCGAGGTGAAGTTGCTAACAACCGTCAGGTGCCTTTCCAGCACAAAACTCTCGACTGCCTTTGGCAGACCGCTGATATCCAAATTTAGGGCAGGTGGATCTTCGAGCTCGTTTAGACGCAATCGGGCGATCACGAACGACAGGTTCGCGAAATCTATAGCCGTTTTTAGTCCAGCACGAAGAGTTGGGCTGCTCAAAATAGCATATCCCCAAATGCCAAAGACTTCGGGTCTGTAGCGGCGACCAATTTCAATTCCCATTCCAGGGCGGTCAGGCGCGTACTTGATGAAATTTTCTATCGCCGCAACTTCTTGCCCAAGCGTCACAGTCGCCTCGTTCTGGTAGAGATCGAAAGTGACCAGCCCGGTATCCTCCAGGCATTGTTCGGGAGTTACACCATATTTTGCTGCTTCCTCGCACAGGATGCGGATGCTGCCCGGTGATCGTTTCAGGGACGCGTTTTGCATGTTTTGAACCTAAACACTGTGGCCGATAATGTCAAAAAGATGTCCGCTGTCATCATCGAAAATTGATCCCCAAAAACCGAAATTACCGGGCAGGAGGATGTTATGCGATCACTCATTGCCATTCAGGAAGGTCAGATCTCACTCGAGCAGATCAAAGCGCTCGAGGAAGTCGTGCGCAAGCTTTATGTCGAGCACGTATGCGACGACAAACTGACGATCATCTGGAACGTCGCTGCCAAACAGCACACGATCACAGATCGCCGTTGGTCACGCTCGTCGACTGTCTCGATGGAAGTGCCGGACGGGTTTGAAACGCAACGCCGCGAAGCCTTCATGCTGGAGGTCGATAGATGCTGGCGCAAAATCACCGGTCAGCACCCGGATCAGGTGTCTGTGGGTGCATTCGACCAGTCCCGTTATGGCGACATTCTGAAAGGCAACCTGACACGCTTGTCGCCTTGGGGACGCTTTACCTATCTGTTCAAGCTGTTTTCGCGCGCGATGATCTCAAAAATGCGCCACGGCGTGCTGATCACGCAGTTCAATCAATAGGAGAGGAATTGATATGCCGCTCTATACTCTTGCATCCAAGAAACCTTTCCCCGAGCAGATCCGATTTGACATCGCGCAGGTCATCACCGATGTGCATTGCGGCCTAACTGGCGCGCCGTCCGAGTTCGTGAACGTTGTTTTCATGACCGGCTACAGCATGCGACGCGGAACCGTTTTGGGCGTGAACGGCAACGTCCGCATGGGCGGTGACCGGACCGCTGGTCTCTATGAAAAACTGAACGAGCAGATGCACACGCGTATCTCCGAGGCGGCCCAGCTGGAAAAAAGCAAGGTGCTGGTCACGCTGATCGGCATCGAATCTAACTGGGTGGTCGAAGGCGGTATGGTTCTGCCCTTCCCAGGCGACGAAGCCGACTGGCTTGAGCGCAAGAACGCCACCCATGCCGCAATGGGGATTGGCCCCGTAACTGATTACATTTAAATCCAGGAGGGTTTAACAATGTCCGCACCGCACCTGACACCCGTTAAATCGGAAACGCCTGATCTCGAGGCTCTGCTTCTGGCTCAGAAAAAGGCCTATCTGGCCGATCCCATGCCCGACCGGGCGGCTCGGGTGCGGCGTCTGGACAAGCTGCACAACGCGCTGATCGACAACAAGGCGCGCATCATCGCGGCGGTCAGCAAGGATTTCTCGAACCGCTCGGCGGCTGAAACCGAACTGGCCGAGATCATGCCGCTGCTGGACGGTATCGCCTTTTACCGCAAGCGCCTGCGCAAGTTCATGAAACCGCAGCGCCGCCACGCGCCGCTGACCCTGATGCCTGCCAGCATTCAGGTGCAATATCAGCCCGTGGGCGTGGTTGGCATCGTGGTGCCGTGGAACTTCCCAATCTTCCTGGCCCTGTCGCCGTTGGTAGGCGCCCTGGCCGCGGGCAACCGCGCGATGCTGAAATCGTCGGAATTCGCACCGGCCTCGGGCGATCTGCTGAAAGAAATCATCGCCGATATCTTCTCTGAGGACGAAGTAACCGTTGTCACCGGTGGTGTCGAGGTCGCGACTGAGTTCACCAAGTTGCCGTTCGACCATCTGGTGTTCACCGGTTCGACTCAGGTCGGCAAGATCGTGATGAAGGCCGCTGCCGACAACCTGACGCCGGTTACGCTGGAGCTGGGTGGCAAATCGCCGGTCATCATCCACAAGGACTTCCCGATTGATGAAGCCGCCAGCCGGATTGCATTCGGCAAAGGCATCAATGCCGGTCAGGTCTGCGTGTCGCCCGATTACATCCTGTGCCCGCGCGACAAGGTGAACGCCTTTTGCACAGCCTTTGCGGATTCGATGAGCAAAGCCTACCCGGCCCTGCGCGACAATCAGGACTATACGGCGATCATCACCGACCGTCAGAAAACCCGCCTTGAAGGCTATCTGAAAGACGCCGAGGCAAAAGGTGCCGAGCTGATCACCATCAACCCCAAGGGTGAGCATTTCAACGACACGCGCAAGATGCCGATGACCCTGATCCTGGGCGCGACCGAAGAGATGCTGGTGCTGCGCGAAGAGATATTTGGCCCGATCCTGCCGGTGATCCCCTACGACTCGATTGATGAAGCTGTGGCTTACGTCAATGACCGCCCGCGTCCGCTGGCCTTCTACTACTTCGATTGGGATAAGAGCCGCGCCAATGACATTCTGGCCCGCACCCATGCGGGTGGTGTCTGCATCAACGACACCATGTCTCATGTGATGGCCGATGACATACCGTTCGGCGGCATCGGTCCGTCGGGCATGGGACACTATCACGGCGAAGAAGGCTTCCGCAATTTTTCGAAGGCCAAGGGCGTGGTTCGCAAGGGCCGCATCAACGCCACCGCTTTTGTTGCCCCACCCTGGGACAACTTCATGTTCAACAGCCTGAAAAAGCTTCAGGCGATGCGCTTCCGGCGCCGCAATATTCAGGAGTAAAGACCAATGGTTGCTGCTCAGAAGATCGAAACGACGAATCAAGGAAACACAGAAATGGCAACGCTTGGGGATTCCCTGACGCTGAAATCGGGAACGGTTCTGCGCAACCGGATCTGCAAAGCTTCGATGAACGAAGCTCTGGCCACTCCGGACGGTAAAGTCACACCTGCCCACGTCTCGCTGTACGAGGCATGGGCCCATAGCGGCGCGAGCCTGCTGATCACCGGCAACATGATGGTTGACGGCAAGCACATGAACGAACCGCTGGTCGTGGATGCGCTGCTGGACAGCAACATGGACCTGCTGCGCAAATGGGCGGCCACCGGCAAGGCGACCAACACCCATATCTGGCCGCAGCTGAACCACCCGGGCAAGCAGTCGCCCAAAATGGTCAACGACGCACCGGTTGCACCTTCGGTCGTGCCAATCCCGAATGAGATGTTCGCCCCCCCGCGCGAGCTGTCCGATTCCGAGATCGAGGACATCATCGACCGGTTCGCCGAAGCCGCCGCCCGTCTGGAAGAGGCAGGTTTCACCGGCGTTCAGCTGCACGGCGCGCATGGCTATCTGATCGGCCAGTTCCTGTCGCCGCATCACAACCGCCGCGAAGACAAATGGGGCGGCAGTTTTGACAACCGCTTCCGCTTTGTCGAAGAGGTCTACAAACGCGTCCGCGCCCGTACCGGCCCCGGTTTCAACGTTGGCATCAAGATCAACTCGTCCGACTTCCAAAAGGGCGGTTTCACCGAGGAAGACTCGATCGAAGTGGCCAAGCGTCTGGACGGTCTGGGCATCGACCTGATCGAAATCTCGGGCGGCAGCTGGGAAAACCCGGTTAACCGCAAGGGCAAGCAGGAAGTCAAAAAGGAGAGCACCCTCAAGCGCGAGGCATATTTCCTGGAATATGCCGAAAAGGTCAAAAGCCAGATCTCGACCCCTCTGGTCGTGACCGGCGGTTTCCGCTCGTCCGAGGGCATGAGCGAAGCTCTGGCAACCGGCGCTCTGGATATGGCCGGTGTGGCCCGTCCTTTCGCCGTCGATCCCAAGTTCGGCACTCATGTTCTGCAGAACCCCAAGCACGTATCGCATGTTGCGCCCATCCGTTCGGGTCTGAAGAAGATCGACGCAATGGCGATCATGGAGATCAGCTGGTACACAATGCAGATCGAACGCATCTCGCAAGGTAAGAAGGTGCAGACCAAAGCGGACGGTGTCTGGCCGGCGCTGCGCGTGATGTACCGGTTCTGGAAAAACGGCAAAGCGGTCAAAAAGGTCCGCGCCTGATCTCACGGAACCCTGCCCGCAACAAGGAAGAGTTAGATGACGCATTCCAACGGCACCTGTAGCTGCGGGCAGGTTCACTTCAAAACACAAGGTCGCCCGCTGCTTAGGGCGATCTGTCACTGCACCATTTGCCAGCGGTTCAACGATGCCGAATATGGCGATATCCTGCTGTTTCGTGCTGCGGACGTGGACCAGGCCGGGTGTGGTGAAATTGTATACGAAAGCCTGAAGCAGCCGCCTTTGCTGGCGCGTGGCAGATGCACAGCATGCGGCAACCCGGCACTGGAAAAATTGAACGTGCCGCTGTTTCCAAAACTGATTTTGGTGCCCTCGGCCCGGATTGTCGAACAGTCAGACCTACCTTCACCCGATTTCCACATCTTTTACAATCACCGGGTCCGTGAAGCGCAGGACGATCTGCCGAAATCCAGCGGCTATCTGCCCAGCCAGGCTCGATTTACGATCCATCTGCTGCGCGGTTTGTTTCGCGGTCACGGCTGACCGGATGTTGAGCTACTGAGGAGAACGAGATGCAGAACCCCAATGGTGCATGTTTGATAATCGGAGCTGGCGATGACACAGGCTCTGCTATCGCCCGGGCATTTGCCCGCGAGGGGTTAACCGCTTGTGTCGTTCGCCGCGACCGCCATGCCCATGCTCTTGAGGCGCTGGCGGAATCAATCCGCGACGAGGGTCATCAGGCCCGCGCCTATCCCGCTGATGCACGGGATGAGACCGAGATGCACAATCTGATCGGTAAGATCGAGGAGGAGGTTGGCCCAATCGAGGTCGCCGTTTTCAACATCGGGGCCAATGTGCGTTTTGGCATCACCGAGACCACCCCGCGCGTCTATCGCAAGGTCTGGGAGATGGCCGCTTTCGCCGGGTTCTTGATGGGTCACGAGGTCGCCGCCCGGATGCTACCGCGCGAACGCGGGACGATCATTTTCACCGGAGCATCGGCCAGTATGCGTGGCAATGCCGGGTTCTCGGCCTTTTCGGGCGCGAAACACGCGCTGAGGGCGCTGGCGCAGTCCATGGCGCGCGAGTTGGGGCCAAAAAACATCCACGTCGCCCATACGGTGATCGACGGGGCCATCGACAGCAATTTTATCCGCGAACATTTCCCGGATGTGGATCAGATGCGCGAGGAAGACCGTATTCTGAACCCCGAGCATATCGCGCAGAATTATGTGATGCTGCACAAACAACCCCGTACGGCCTGGACGCATGAGATGGACCTGCGTCCCTGGAAAGAAACCTGGTAACTGGAGCGAACCATGACAGCTCAGGTAGACTTCATCTACGATTTCGGCAGCCCTAACGCCTATCTGGCCCATTGCCTGGTCAATGACATCAAGACCCGAACCGGCGCGTCGTTCAACTACATTCCTTGTCTTTTGGGCGGGATATTCAAAGCGACAGGCAATCAGTCTCCGTTTCTCATGTTCCGGGACGTCAAAGGTAAGCTGGATTACGACCGCGTGGAGTTTGAACGGTTTATTCGCCGGCATAAGCTGTCGAAGTTCCGAATGAACCCCCATTTCCCGGTTAACACGTTGCTTATGATGCGGGCGGCGGCAGCCGCTGAGGTTGACGGATTTCAAGGCAACTACATCACGGCAGGGATGGCCGCAATGTGGGAAAAGGGGCTCAAAATGGATGATCCGGACGTGTTTGTCTCGGCGATGAACGATGCAGGACTCGACGGTCAAAATCTGTTGGAGCGTGCCAATGAAGATGCGGTCAAAGAGCGCTTGAAAAACAACACCAGCGCAGCTGTCGAGCGTGGTGTCTTCGGCATCCCCACCTTCTTTGTCGGAGAAGAAATGTTTTTCGGCAAGGACCGGTTGGATCTCGTGGAACGAGAGCTTGAAAGCATCTCGAGCTCTTGAAAACCAAGACATCAGGGATCTTCAGCGATGCGAGGGTCCATTTTGCAATTACACAGATTGATGTTGGTTTAGGAAAACCGCAGAGGCGCTGCGTTTCGGCTGATCAAAGGTCGTTCACGCGCCTCATAGCAGGAAACTTGGCTCACAATGACTGATCACATGACACATCACCGAGACACGGACAACAACCCCGTAACGATCTCTGTTTCACGTCGCGTCGTGCCGGGGCGCGAGGCCGAATTCGAGGATTGGATCCGAGGCATAGCCGAGGCTGCATCGCATTTCGAGGGGCAACAAGGTTTAAGCATTTTGCGCCCTTCCGAAAAGACTGGCGGACGCTACGTCATGATTTATCGTTTCGATAATTACGAACATGCTGCCGCCTGGGAAACCTCGCCCGAGCGATCCGAGTGGATTGCCAAGCTGGAAGGGATATCCGATGGCGATGCAGATCGCAAAAGCGAGACCGGTCTCGAAGTGTGGTTCGATATGCCCGAGATCCCTGCAGCCGTTCCACCACCACGCCATAAAATGGCTGTTGTATTGATCGTTGTGATCTTTGCCCTTGTCTTTGCGCTTCAGGTTTTCCTCGTTCCTTTCATGACTGGTTGGCCACGTTGGGCACAGACGCTCAGCATCGTCACAATTCAGGTTGTGTCGATGACATATCTGATAATGCCAATCATAACTCTGCTGCTAAAGCCGTGGTTGTTTCGCAACCAAACTCAGGCAATCAAATAGATGTCTTGCCGTTCTTTGAAGGGATCAATGGACAATAGGGCGTTCCTTATGGTTGTCAGAGTAGGCTCGTCAAAGGCCTCTTCACGTTCTCCATTTTAGACTCACAATGGTGTATTTCGCGCAATGAACGAAGACATATCCTCACTTGCAGATTATCCAAACTCCTTCTGGAAACGGTTCAAGGTCACGGCGGGCGATCTGGACGGCTTCCACCACGTAAACAACGCTGTCTATTTGAAATGGATGGATGCTACCGTTTGGGAACATACGCGGCATGTCGGTTTGACCGAGCAAGCCTGCCTCGACCTGAATCGCGGTATGGCCGCAGTGCGCCACGAGATCGATTATCTGTCCTCCGCTTTTTTGGATGATGAGATCGTCGTGCACAACTGGCTCTCGGTGAATGATGAGCGTTTGCGTTGCAGTCGCCTGTTTCAGATGATCCGATTGGGTGACAGCAAAACGATATTGCGCGCCAGATCAGACTATGTGTGTACCAATCTGACAACTGGACGTCCGACACGTATGCCGAATGAATTCAAGACCGGATATAAAGTCACAATCCCTCGAAGCGGCTGACAGCGATCCGCTGCAAACATTGCGCAGGATCACCCAAAACCCCTTGAAAGTTTGATTTCGCAATGCGGAATATAGTTGTCCGCTTTTGGGGATTGGGTAGCGTTTGGGTGACAAGTCCCGTGTGGTTGGGTGTGGCGCTTTGTGGTGGTTTGCCCGCCAGAAACTCACCGTCGCCAATAAGTTGACGATGTCGGTTGTAGCGGCCTGCGAACTCTCGGACCGTACCAGAACTCGGTCATGATCCGCGCAACGGGGTTCAAGCCCCTCCTCAGCCTTCACCTTCCCCAAACAGTTTTAGACCACAGACTCGCTGCGTTCGGTTCGACCGACCAGTATCTGTGCATCATCTGTCTTGGGTATTTGCGCGGAGTTTATATCTGATTAAAAAACTCAGGTTGACATAGGCGACTAATTCACTCAGTTATTCGTCAGCCAGCACCAATCAGGTGCGCCGACCACTCTGAATTAACAAAAAAGACCTGATCCCATGACCAGATTCCATGCTGCTGCCAGCGCGCTGGCGCTGTGCGTTGCAACCAATGCGTCCGCCGCCGAGACCCCCTCGAAAGCCGACATCCTCGCCACTTACGCCAATATCGCCCAAGCGAAATACGATGACAGCTTGATCGCCGCCAAAATGCTACAGACGGCAGTGAATGCCCTGATCGCCAACCCTTCGGACGCGACGTTGGCAGCGGCCAAGGCGGCTTGGATTTCCGCGCGCGTGCCCTATCAGCAGACCGAGGTCTACCGGTTCGGAAACCCAATTGTCGACGAGTGGGAAGGCAAAGTGAACGCGTGGCCGTTGGATGAAGGGCTGATCGACTATGTGGATGCCACTTATGGCGGCCCATCGGACGAGAACGAGTTCGCCGCGCTGAACGTCATCGCGAACCCCAACTTTACCCTGTCGGGCCAAACCATCGATGCCAGCCAGATCACCCCCGAACTGCTGGCCGAAACCCTGCACGAGGCTGATGGGATCGAAGCGAACGTAGCCACCGGTTATCATGCAATCGAGTTTCTGCTGTGGGGGCAGGACCTGAACGGCCACGGCGCCGGGGCCGGAAACCGCCCGTGGACGGACTATGCCTCCGGCGCCGATTGCACCGGCGGGAATTGTGACCGTCGCGGAGAATATCTGCGCGCTGTGACCGATTTGTTGGTCAGCGATCTAGACTGGATGGCTGCACAATGGGTTGAAGGCGGTGATGCGCGCTTGGCACTGACCGAGAACGAGGCCGCAGGCGTCAGCGCAATTCTGACCGGCATGGGCTCGCTGTCTTATGGAGAACAGGCCGGTGAGCGGATGCGCCTCGGCCTGATGCTGAATGATCCGGAAGAGGAACATGATTGCTTCTCGGACAACACCCATAACAGCCACTACTATGACGGTCTGGGCATCCAGAATGTCTATCTGGGCAGCTACACCCGGATCGACGGCACTCCGATCTCGGGCGCATCGCTGTCTGATCTTGTCACTGCGACCGACCCCGCGCTGGATGCCGAGATGAAGGCGAAGCTGGCCAATACAATGCAGGCGCTGGGCCGGATCAAATCGACAGCCGAGGCCGGGTTCGCCTATGACCAAATGCTGGAACGCGGTAATGCAGGTGGCGAGGCCTTGATCATGGGCGGCGTGAACGGCCTGATCGATCAGACCAAGACCATCGAACGCATCGTCACCAAGCTGGAGCTGGATCAGATCGATTTTGAAGGCTCGGACAGTTTGGACAACCCCAACGCAGTCTTCCAGTGATCCCACACCTGTGGGGCGGCATCTCACCGCCGCCTCGCAGGTTTTTGAGGGCTGGCAGACGGTTTGCCGCAGGACATTCAGCAATTAACCGACTATTATAGTCAGAATAATCAACTAAAGGCGTTCTGCCATGATCGTTTGCCATTGCACCAACATCTCGGACGCAGACATCCACGCCGCGATCGACTGGATGCGCGCGTCCGATCCCCATGCGGTGATCACCCCCGGCAAGATCTATCATGCCCTTGGAAAATCAGCGGATTGTGGCGGATGCATGCCACTTTTCCTAGACACGATGCGGTCCAGCGATAAGCTGGAAATCCCCATGCAGCTTCGGACATTGCGGTCCGCAGCATCACAGGAGAAAGCACATGAAGGGCGATCCCAAAGTCATAGAATACCTCAACAAATCCCTGCGGCATGAGCTGACGGCGGTCAGCCAGTATTGGCTTCACTACCGCTTGCAGGAGGATTGGGGCCTTGGTCACATGGCCAAGAAAAGTCGCGAGGAAAGCATCGAGGAGATGGGCCACGCGGACAAGCTGATCGAACGGATCATCTTTCTGGAAGGCCATCCCAACCTGCAAAAGCTGGACCCACTTCGCATCGGGCAGACGCCCAAGGAAACTCTGGAATGTGATCTGGCAGCCGAACACGACGCGCGCGCCCTGTATGTGGAGGCCCGCGAATACTGCCGCGAGGCGGGGGACTATGTGACCATGTCCCTGTTTGAAGGTTTGATCAGCGATGAAGAGGGTCACATCGACTTCCTCGAAACGCAGCTTGATCTGTATGAAAGGATTGGCGAAGCCAATTATGCGCATCTCAATGCATCGAAAATGGACGAAGGCGAGTAAGCTTTCGATCGTAGCGGTGGCTGCTTTGGCGGCCACCCCCTCTTTCCCGACCGGGTTGCAGGACCTGCACCTCAACTTCCAGCCCAGAACCAAAGACGAGGCCGCCCGGATCGCGGATGTCACCGCCGCGCCCGAGGATTTCAGCGTGCCACAACGGTTCGAGGACCTGCCGGCAGGGGCGGCCACCGTGCGGTTGCGCGCGGATGCAGATGCGTTCTCGCAACCGTCGGGCAACCTGGAGTTTGAGCAGGAGTTGGATTTCAAAGTCGGTAACGGGCTGTTCAAAAAGCTATGGGTTTCGTCGCCGGCTTCGACGCTGGCTTCGGACGGGTTAGGGCCGCTTTACAACGCGCGGTCGTGCCAGCGGTGCCACATCAAGGACGGGCGCGGCCATACGCCGAATGGCCCACAGGACAGCGCGGTGTCGATGTTCCTGCGCGTCTCAATCCCTGGCGGGGCGGGCCAGTCCGAGATCGCGGACTATATCGCCACGCAGCCAGAGCCAAACTACGGCGGCCAGATGCAGGACCTCGCCCTGCCTGGCCACCCGGCAGAATACCGGCTGGACATCACCTACACGGAAGTCCCTGTCGAGCTGTTGGATGGTGAGACGGTCACGTTGCGCGCACCGACCTATACCGCAGCCGATCTGGGCTATGGGCCGTTGCACCCGCAGGCGATGCTCAGCCCACGTGTGGCACCGCAGATGATCGGGCTGGGTCTGCTCGAAGCGATCCCGGTCGGGGATATACTGGCCAAGGCCGACCCAGAAGACGTTGATGGGGACGGTATCTCAGGCCGCCCCAACATTGTGTGGTCGACCGAATTCGATGCGCCGATGATGGGGCGGTTCGGCTACAAGGCTGGGATGCCGACTATCTTGGAGCAATCGGCAGGTGCCTTTGCCGGAGACATCGGGATATCCAGCCCTCTGTTCCCTGCGGCCCATGGTGACTGCACGGAGTTGCAGGTGGACTGCGTGAATGCCCCGCATGGCGATGGCGACGACCGTGTGTTCGAGATTGATCAGCAGGGTATGGACCTTGTGGCCTTCTACAGCCGCAATCTTGGGGTGCCAGAACGTCGAGATGCAGACGACCCGCAAGTGCTGCGCGGAAAGCAGGTCTTCCACCAGACCGGCTGTGCATTGTGCCACACCCCCGCCTATGTCACGCACCGTATGGAGGACCGGCCCGAACACAGCTTCCAACTGATCTGGCCTTATACCGACTTGCTGCTGCACGACATGGGCGAAGGTCTGGCCGACCAACGCCCGGAGGCGCGCGCTACGGGTCGGGAATGGCGCACGCCGCCGCTGTGGGGCGTCGGGATGACCCAACAGGTTTCGGGCCACACTCAATTCCTGCATGACGGGCGGGCGCGGTCCCTGCTAGAGGCAATCCTGTGGCACGGGGGCGAGGCGCAAGCGGCGCGCGATACGGTTGTGTCGATGCCCAAGCTTGACCGAGACGCCCTGATCCGCTTTCTGGAGAGCCTCTGATGCGCCCGCTGTTCCTTGCCCTTGCTTTGGCTTTGCCCCTGCCCGCCACAGCACAGGACAGTGCTGCGATTCTGACGGACGTGGTCGACGCACACGTTCTGCCCGGTTATGCGAGACTATCCGAGACGACCGCCACTTTGGCCTCGACCGCGCAGGCTGGATGCGATCCTGCATCACCTGACCTGCGGGCCGCATTCCATGGCGCATTCGACGATTGGATTTTGGTCAGTCACCTACGGTTCGGGCCGTCCGAGCGGGACGACCGCGCCTTTGCGCTGGCCTTCTGGCCCGACACTAAGGGATTCACGCCCAAGGCCCTGAGCGGTTTGATCTCGACCATCGACCCCGTTGTAGAACGCCCCGAGGCCTTTGCCGAAACCTCCATCGCCGGGCGCGGGTTTTTCGCGCTGGAGATGATGCTCTTTGATCCCGCCTTTGCTGATCAGGGCCAAGCCCCCTATCGCTGCGCCCTAATCCGCGCGATCACAACTGACATCGACCGCAACGCAAAGGCCATCGCCCGGGATTGGCAACCCTTTGCCGAACACGTGACGCAACCCGGCGGCGACAGGCCCTATCGGTCCGAAAACGAAGCCCTGCAAGAGCTATACAAGGCACTGTCCACCAGCCTTCAATTCACGTCCGAGACCCGCCTTGGACGCCCGCTGGGCACATTCGACCGCCCCCGTCCAAAGAGGGCCGAGGCGCGCCGGTCTGCGCGGTCCTTGCGCCATGTGGAACTGTCGCTGATCACTCTGCGTGATCTGGCCATGCGCCTGTCTGCGGATCATCCTGCCATTGCGGCAGATATGGACGGCGCGTTCGACAATGCGATTGCCCGCGCGCAAGCCTTGAACGACCCTGCATTTGCGGGCGTGGCCAACCCGCTGGGCCGTCTACGCATCGAGGCGCTGCAACAGTCGATCAACGATATCCGCCAGATTGCCGCAAATGATCTGGGCCCGACCCTGGGCATCAGCGCCGGGTTCAACGCACTGGACGGTGACTGACCATGACCAGCCGCCGCCATTTTCTTGCCGGGCTTGCCGCCGCCAGCATGACACCCTTAGGCGGTTGGGCAGCGGTCGGCGCGCCCGACTACTTGGCGGCGGCGCTGTTTCCCGATGGCTCTTACCGGCTGGCGGGGCTGAGTGCCGAGGGAGATATTCTGTTCACGTTACCCTTGCCAGCAAGGGGTCACGCGGCGGCCGCGCACCCTCAGCGCGCGCAGGCGGTGGCATTTGCCCGCCGACCGGGCACTTTTGCGTTGGTGATCGATTGCGCAACCGGAGCCCAAACCGCCCGGTTGGACGCGCCAGAAGACCGCCATTTCTACGGCCACGGCGTGTTTTCGGCAGATGGGGCGACGCTCTACACCACAGAAAACGACTATGAGGCAGGCCAAGGCGTGATCGGCGTCTGGAATACCGGAGATTACGCGCGAATGGGTGAGTTCCCCTCGGGCAGCATCGGCCCCCATGACATGCGCCTGATGCCCGACGGCCAAACACTTGTTGTGGCCAATGGCGGCATCGAAACCCATCCCGAAACAGGGCGCACCAAGCTGAACCTGCCCGTCATGCGCCCCAACCTGACCTATCTGGACCACTCTGGCGCGGTTATAGAACAAATGGAACTGCCGCGCGCGCTGCACAGAAACTCGATCCGCCATCTGGCTGTCCGGCCCGACGGCCTGGTGGCTTTTGCGCTGCAATGGCAAGGGGACAAAACACGGCACCCGCCGCTGCTGGGCCTGCACCGGCGCGGCACGGCCCCGCGCCTGCTGACCGCGCCCGAGAGAGAACAGAGCACCCTTCAGGGCTACGCGGGCAGCATCGCTTTCGCCAGTGATGGCAAAACCGTCGCCATCACCTGCCCCCGAGGAAACGCGCTGCATCAATTCGATGTCGAAACCGGCAATTTGACTGCGGCCTATTCCTTGACGGATGTCTGCGGCATCGGCTCTGCCGAGCAGGGATTTGTCTTTACCACAGGCACCGGCGCGGTCGGAGAGATCACCGAGGGTGCCCACATCATGGCGCGCGCCAAATGCCATTGGGACAACCACTTGATCCCAATCCGCACCTTGGCCTAAATTCGGCAATTCGCGATACATAGATTACACTTGGACGAATCAAATTGCTGCCGTATTGGCGGGCGCTAAACCGGCACCCTACGTTAAGGACTGACTTGATTGAAACAGACGCCCGACGCACCGCATTCCATCTACGGGGTTGAAAAATGGGGCAAGGGCCTCATCGAGGTGACAGAGCAGGGCGAGATTGGTTTGCGCAACCCGATACACCCCGAAGCCGCCGCAATCAGCCTGCCCGGTATCTTGTCCGATCTGGACGACCGGGGGATCAAGGCCCCGATGGTGCTGCGCGTAACCTCGTATCTGGAACACGAGATTGCGCATCTGAACGAAAGCTTCCGCGATGCCATCGCGCGCGTTAACTACAAGGGCGCCTATCGTGGTGTTTTCCCCATCAAGGTGAACCAGCAGGCACAGGTCGTCGACCGGATCGTCGAGTTCGGGAAGAAATACAATTATGGGCTGGAAGCGGGCTCCAAGCCCGAACTGGTTGTGGCGCTGGCCCATCGTCTGGCCCCCGAGGCACTGATCGTCTGCAATGGCGTCAAGGATGCGGAATTCATCCAATTGGCCATTCTTTCCCGCAAGATCGGCTTCAACACCGTCATCGTTCTGGAAAGCCCGAAAGAGGCCGACACGGTGATCGAGGTCTATAACGATCTGGGCATCGAACCGCTGATCGGCGTGCGGGTAAAACTGACCAACCAGATCAGCGGAAAATGGGAAGAAAGCTCGGGCGATCGCTCGGCCTTCGGAATGAACACCGACCAGCTAGTCGCCACGGTGGACAAACTAAAAGCGGCGGGCCTGTTACACTGCCTCAAGCTGCAACACTCGCATCTGGGCTCTCAGGTGCAAGACGTCAACGATGTGCGCCGCGCCGTCGGCGAAGCTTGCCGCTATTACACTGAACTTACCCGCGAGGGCGTACCGCTGACCCATCTGGACCTCGGCGGAGGTATGGGCGTGGATTATACCGGTGAGAAAAAGGCCGCTGAGAACTCGATCAACTACACTGTCGAGGAATACTGCGCCAACGTCGTCGAGACCGTCGCCTACGCGATGGATGAGGCCGAAATCGCCCACCCAACGCTGGTCACCGAAAGCGGTCGTGCGGTGGTGGCGACATCCTCGATGTTGGTATTCAATGTGCTGGAAAGCACGCTTTACGATGCACCGACCGCACCGGATGTGGAACCTGACGACAACCATCTGGTTTCGGACCTTGCTGCCGTTCACGGATACCTCAGCCAAGATCGTCTGCAAGAATGCTGGAACGACGCCACCTTTTACCGCAACGAACTGCGCGCCCTGTTCCGTCGCGGCTATGTCGACCTGCGCCAGATGGCCCGCGCCGAGCGTATCTATCTGTCGCTGATGGCCCGCCTCAAGGCGCTGGCCGCAAGCGATGATCTGGACACGGATGTAGACGATCAGCTTGAGAAAGTGGCCGATATCTACCACTGCAACTTCTCGCTGTTCCAATCCCTGCCCGATGTCTGGGCGATCGACCAGCTACACCCGATCGTGCCGCTCCAAGGGCTGAACGAAACCCCCGACCGCCGCGCCGTCTTGTCAGACATCACCTGCGACAGCGACGGCAAGATCGACCGTTTCATTCTGGCCGACGGTGTCTCACCCAGCTTGCCGGTGCATTCCCTGCCCAAGGACGGCGAGTACTTCATGGGCGTCTTCTTCGTCGGTGCCTATCAGGAAACGCTCGGCGATCTGCACAACCTGTTTGGCGATACCAACGTCGTCACCATCGACCTGCGCGCCGATGGCGGCTTCGACCTGCTGCACGAGCAAGAGGGCGACACGATCAGTCAGGTCCTGTCCTATGTCGAGTTCGACCCGCAAGACTGCGTTGCCGCCTTCCGCAAAATGGTAGACGAGGCGATCTCTACCGGTACTCTGCAAGCCAAGGACCGCAAAACCCTGATGAGCGCCTATCGCGACTCAATCAACGGCTACACCTATTACGAATAAGAAGGAGACAGACCATGGGCAAAACACTGGTTGTCGGCGCCGGCGGCGTATCCCACGCAGCCGTGCACAAGATGGCGATGAACTCGGACATCTTCACCGAGATCACTCTGGCCAGCCGCACGAAATCGAAATGCGACGCCATCGCCGCAGCCGTAAAAGACCGCGTTGGTGTAGATATCGCTACTGCCGAACTGGACGCCTACAAGGTCGAAGACACGGTCAAGCTGATCAAAGAAACCGGCGCGGAAATCCTTGTGAACCTCGCCCTGCCCTATCAGGATCTGGTGCTGATGGATGCGTGTCTTGAGGCCGGTATCCACTACATCGACACCGCGAACTATGAGCCCGAGGACGAGGCCAAGTTCGAATACCACTGGCAATGGGCCTATCAGGAGCGCTTCAAAGCGGCGGGCCTGACCGCCATCCTCGGATCTGGCTTCGATCCGGGTGTGACCAGCGTATTCGCCAAATGGCTGAAGAAACACAAGCTGGACACGATCCGCCAGATCGACGTGCTGGACGCCAATGGCGGTAGCAACGATCAAGAATTCGCCACCAACTTCAACCCGGAAATCAACCTGCGCGAAGTGCTGGCCGAAGTGCGTCACTGGGAAAACGGCGCGTGGCAACATTCCTCCGCCATGACCCACAAGGTCGAGTTCGACTTCCCCGCCATCGGTCCCAAGAACATGTACTTGATGTATCACGAGGAACTGGAGAGCCTCAGCACCCACTTCCCCGAGATCGAACGCGCCCGCTTTTGGATGACCTTCGGCGACGCCTACATCATGCACGCCAAAGTGCTGGAAAACGTCGGCATGACCCGCATCGATCCGGTGATGCATGACGGCAAAGAGATAATCCCGATCCAGTTCCTGAAAACCTTGCTGCCCGATCCCGGCGATCTGGGCGCGGAAACCAAGGGCAAAGCCTGCATCGGCGACATCGCCACAGGTCAGGCCAAGGACGGCTCGGGCGAAAAAACCTACTATATCTACAACATCTGCGACCATGAAGAATGCTACGCTGAGGTCGGCTCCCAGGCCGTCAGCTACACCACCGGCGTTCCCGCGATGATCGGCGCGGCACAGGTCCTGAAAGGCAACTGGCGCGAGCCGGGCGTTTGGAACATGGAACAACTCGACCCCGATGACTTCATGGATATGCTGAACAATCACGGCCTGCCATGGCAAGTTCATGAACTTGACGGTCCCGTCGAATTCTAATCCCCAGAACTTCTTCTGTTCAAAAGTACCTCGGGGGTCGCCATTGATGCGCCATTGGTTCAAGCACCAATGGCGACAGGCAGAGCCCCCGGCCTCACCACAATCGGAGACGCCGGACATGTCCGACATGATGACGACCCAAGCCGGAGACGCCGGCGCCTTCCGCAATTTCGACCTCAGCCGCGTCCCCACACCTTGCTTTGTGGTCGACGAAAAAGCGGTCGAGCGGAACCTGACCATCCTCTCAGAGATCGGCACCCGGTCCGGCGCACATGTCCTCAGCGCGCTCAAGGCGTTCTCGATGTTCTCACTGGCCCCTCTGATCCGCCACCACCTCGGCGGTACCTGCGCCAGTGGCATCTACGAAGCACGACTGGGTCGCGAGGAATATGGCGGTGAGGTTGCAACCTTCTGCGCTGGCTACAAAGACGCAGATATCGACGAAATCCTGTCGCTGTCCGACCACATCATCTTCAACTCACCCACGCAAACGGACCGCTTCCTGGCAAAAGTCCAAGCCGCGAACGTTCAGGTCGGCCTGCGCATCAACCCAGAACATTCCGAAGGCGAGATACCCAAATACGACCCCTGCGCGCCCTGCTCGCGCCTTGGGACACCCGTCAGCCAACTGTCCGAAGACACACTGATCGGAGTCGACGGGCTGCACATGCACACGCTCTGCGAACAGGGGTTCGAGCCGTTGCGACGCACATGGGCTGCCGTTGAGCCGAAGCTCAAACCCTTCCTCGGTCAGCTCAAATGGCTGAATTTCGGCGGCGGGCACCACATCACCCGCGATGACTATGACCGCGAAGGGCTGATCGCTTTCATCAAGACCATCCGCGAAACGCACAACGTCGACATCTACCTGGAACCCGGCGAGGCGGTCGCCTTGGACGCTGGCATTCTGGTCGGCGAAATCCTCGACCTGCCCACCAATGGCATGAACCTTGCGATCACCGATATCTCGGCCACCTGCCACATGCCCGACGTGATCGAGGCCCCCTATCGCCCTGCCCTGATGGACGAGGCCGAAGCAGGTCATACCTACCGTCTGGGTGGCCCCTCCTGTCTGGCTGGTGACGTGATTGGCGACTACACATGGGACAAACCGCTGGAGATAGGGCAGCGCTTTGCCTTCCTCGATCAGGCGCATTACTCGATGGTCAAGACCAACACGTTCAACGGGGTACCCCTGCCCACAATCGCCCTTTGGAACAGCGAAACGGACGCGCTGAAGATTATCAAACTATTCGGCTATGACGACTTTAAGGACCGCCTCTCATGAGCATTTTCCTCGACAGTGAACTGACCGCCGCTGAGCGCAGCGAAGACGCCCGGTTCCGCGTCATCCCCGTGCCGCTGGAGCGTACCGTGTCTTACGGATCAGGGACCGCCAACGGTCCCGCAGCCATCATCGAGGCCAGCAATGAACTGGAACGCATCACAGGCCACGCGGAACCCTGCGTCGAAGGCATCTTCACCGAAGACCCGCTGGATTGCGACGGCCCCTTGCCCGAAGTGATGGAACGCCTTGCGCAACGCACCGAGGCTGCGGTGCGCGCTGGCAAGGTGCCGGTCACACTGGGCGGGGAACATTCGCTCAGCTATGGTGCGGTGATGGGCGTGGCGCGGGCGCTGAACCAGCCCGTCGGTATCGTGCAGATCGACGCCCATGCGGACCTGCGCAACGCCTATCAGGGCAAGAAACACTCGCACGCCTCAGTCATGCATCTGCTGACCGAAGAGGGCATCAAACTGGCCCAATTCGGCGTCCGCGCCTTTTCCACCGAAGAGGCCAAAAGCCGTCTGAAAAACCACGTATTCCACGTCGACGCCGAGGAACTGGTCACAGGCAACATCCACGCCGTCGACCTGCCCGAGGATTTCCCCGAGCTGGTCTATGTCAGCTTTGACGTGGACGGTCTGGACCCTTCGTTGATGCCTGCCACCGGCACCCCGGTTCCGGGCGGGCTCGGTTACTACCAAGCCCTGCGGTTGGTCGAACATGCCCTTAAAGGCCGCAAATGCGTGGGCTTTGACGTGGTCGAACTGGCCCCCGACGGCAATGCCGCCTGGGACTTCACTGTAGCTCAGATCGTCTATCGCCTGATGGCGGCCTGCTAGCTTTCCGAGGTTTCGTTCAGCTCCATGTGCCCTTCGCCCTTGTTCAACACGCGGCGCAACATGGGCTCGAAGAACTCCAACGGTTTGGTCGGGTAGTCCGGGTCGAACGCCTTCTGATCGTATTCATGGCAGAAATAGCGGCAGTCCTCCCAATAAGGACTGTCGCGGTACTTGTCGCGGGCGTTGCGATCGCCGCCAAGGTGGTGGTTATAGTAGTAGCCCTGAAACACACAGTGATGTTTCAAAATCCAATAGGTCTTCTCGCTGACATAGGGCTTCATCATCGCCGCTGACAGCTCACCGTGATTGTAGGGCGACAGGATATCGCCGGTGTCATGGATCAGAGCAGCGACCACCAGTTCCTCATCAGCCCCATCTTCGTAAGCGCGGGTCGCGGCCTGCAAACTATGCTGATAGCGGTTGACCGGGTATGGCGTCCACTCCTCGTCCAGCGACCGGATAGCGTCCAGAATACGGTCGGGCAAAGCGGCGTTGTACGCCTCTTCATACTCCATCACGGCATCCCAATCGGCCTTTGTCGCCTCTTCGAAACTGGTCCAAGTGGGTTTGTGGCTTTTGTCCAGCATGGAAGCGGTCCTTTCATCGATCCATTTACGAAAGCTTACTCCACTCCAGCTGAGCGAAAAAATGAATTGATTTTATCACTTCGATCAAAAAATACTTTCAACATGCAAATCAAAGCCCTTGAGACCTTTCTGTGCGTCGCCGAGACCGGAGGCTTCCACGCTGCCGCCCGCAAGCTGAACGTGACGCAAACCGCTGTAAGCGCCCGCATTCGTCTGATCGAGGATGAAACCGGCAAAGCCCTGTTCACCCGTGGGGCAGGCGGGACCGGCCTGACCGAATTCGGGCGGCAGTTCCGGCCCTATGCTGAACAGATGCTGTCGCTCTGGTCCTTTGCCTCACGCGATCTGCCCGCGCAGTCGCAGAACCGGGTCGCCCTGCGCCTGGGCGCGCAACTGAGCATCTGGGACCCGCTGCTGGTCGATCTGGCAATCCGCTATGAGGACGACCTGGGGCAGCTGCTGTTGACGCTCAACTATGATCATGACCTGAATATGGTTGATGCGGTAGCCACCCATGTTCTTGACGCGGCCTTGACCCATGAGAAACCGTCGGACAGACGGGTCATGTTTCACGAATTGCCACCCGAGAGACTGGTGCTGGTCCAGACCCCTGATACCGGAACTGACCCGATTTTCGTCAATTTGGAACTGGGGGAGGTCTATCAGAATCACATTCGATCCGCCGCGCATCGGGCTTCGGGCCAGACGGTGTTTCTGGGCAATTGCATGATGGCCCTACGCTATGTCCTGCGGCGCGGTGGGTTAGGGTATTTCCCACGCTATGTCATCGCAGAATACCTTCATTCTGGGCAGGTTGCGCCCGTTGCAGATGCCTATGACCTGATGTTGCCGCTCTATCTGGTCACGCGCCGCGACAGCCCAGCATTTGGCGATGTTCTAGATTGCCTGCAGGAATTGCGGACGGCTTAGGCCTGCGGCCAGGCGAGATCGCTCTCTCGCGGCTTTTTCCGCAAAAGTGGTCGCCCCGCAATCAGCAAGAACAGGCAGGATATGAGGATGCCGATCACGGCGGGCAGGTAGAGAACCGCCCACAGCGCGGGATCGTCGATCACAATAGGCGATACGAACCCCCGAACACCTTCCAGCAAAACGAGAATAGTAAACGCCCCAAAAATCTGCGGCCACAAACCGAAACGGGAAAAGCTGCCCAGCATCAGGGTTGCATATCCCGCCATGGCCACCGCTACGCAGATGGCAATCCATGAGAACCGCTGGTGCAGCTCATCCACCAGCTCTCCTTCGCTGAACCCTTCGTTTGCGGTCAACGCCTGACGGTTTTCCAACAATTCAAGGGTCGGGATCGCCTCAAGACTTCGTTGGCTCATATCGTTGCCATGAGCCAGTTCGGATATGTCGTATGAAGCATCCTCGAACAGGGTCGATGATAAGGTCCTGCCCTGCTGATCCAAGCGCAACGCCACCCCGTCCACCATAACCAGATGAATGCCGCTGCCATTGTTGACCAGATAAGCGGTTTTACTGGAATAGGTGACTGTACTGGCCCGATCCCGGCGGTCCGAGACGAAGACTTCGTACAGTGTACCATCCAGGTCAATCCGTCCGATATAAACCGTTACGCCGCTGGCAGGATGTAGAAACTCACCCTCGTTCAGAAGCTGCGCGGTGACATCGCCTGCGACCTCGGCCTGTCGTTGTTCAAGCTGCTCGACCGAGGCCGGGCGCAGAAACACGCTTATCGCGGCCATCATCAAACCTGTCACTAGCCCGAACAGAAATACTGCCCGCGCCAGACGCCATGGGCTGGAGCCCGTCGCCAACATAACCGTCAGCTCGCTTTCGCGGCTCAGGCGGTTGGTGGCATAAACGGCGGCGGCAAACACAGCCATGGGCATCACCGTTCGGATCAGGGTCGGCAGGGTCAGCGCGGTGAATTCCAGAAACACCATCGCCGATTGACCGCCGCTGATCACACGATCAAACAGGCTGACCGAACGGGTGATCCAGAAGACCCCCACCAGAACCAGCGTGAAAAAGCCGAACAGAATCAGCAATTGCCGCAGGAAATATCCATCGAAACGCGACATGTATCCTCATCCGGTCCTTGGGTGTTTCGCCGGACAATATGCCAATCGCCGGGCCGAGGAAACCGGAATGCAAAGGAATAGCCCAAATTGGCGCGTGGATGTCAGCGATATTGGGAAATGGCAGGGGCAGCAGGGTTCGAACCCGCGACCTACGGTTTTGGAGACCGTGGCTTTTCCTTGATTTACAACAATAATTTTGTAGCGCAGGCTCGTTTTCACCCCCTGTCTAATCAAATGGTTAGGCAATTTCTGTAAACTGCCGAACTTCAAAGGAGCAGTCCCTTGGCACCAACCGAATCGCTGAAAATCTCTCAACCCAAGGACGAGCAAAAGAGCCAAAAGGCCGCGCCCGTCAAAACCAACGACAACGGCAAGCCGATCCTGAACAAGAACACGATCAAGCAAGCCGAAAAACCCTCGAAAGCCCCTGTCACCCTGCCGTCCGCACCGGGCATCCTGCCCAACATGGACGACCACGACAAACTGAAGAAAGAACTAGAGGCCAAAAAGGCCGAAGCGTTCGACCTTCAGGAGCAGGTCAACCAGCTGACGACGAAGCTGGAAACCGTCAACAGCAAAAACCGCGCCTTCGCCAAACAGCTTACCAAGCTGGGCATTGGGACCGGCCAAGCAGCATGACCTCACCCACCCAGAGAAGCAAAGCCGCCTTGGAAAAGGACGGCTGGACGGTGGCCATTGTTGAACGATGGAACCCTCATGCCCGGATCAGGCAAGACCTGTTCGGCTTTGCTGATCTACTCGCCATCAAGGCGGGTGAGGCTCCCTTGCTTGTCCAAGTCACGTCCGGCTCAAACGTCGCCAGCAGAAAGTCCAAAATCCTCGACACAAGCCACGCACTCACGGCGCTGAAAAGCGGGATGAGGATCAGGATTGAAGGCTGGCGAAAAGTGAAAGTCAAACGCGGCGGCAAGGCAATGCGCTGGGAACCTCGGGTGGTCGATGTGACCACAGGGGATTTCGATCAATGTCATACCACGCAACCCGGTTCGTCGCTGACACCGACACCTTAGAACCGATGCACAAGCTGGTCCTGTTTCAGATTGCCAGCTTTCACAACATGGACACGGGACAATGCAACCCGTCGCCCGCAACCATCGCCCGAAAGACGAAGCTGCCAATTACGCAGGTTCGCCAGATTGTAACTGACCTGTTGTCATCGGGCCTGATCGGGCGCGCGGAGCGCGGGTTCACCTTCCCTGACCGATATGCCGGGGGACCAATCCCGGCCGAGTTCTGGCCCTCAAGCGTCACGGTTGACGCGCTGCTTGAGGATTTCCCCCACCACGATTTCGATATGAAGGAAGCTGTCGATGACTTCATCAAATTTGCCCATCGCACAGGGCTCACCACCACCGACCCAAACAAGGCATTCGAGCGGAACATTCGCACTATCCTTGAGCGCCGCAAGCCGGGAAAAGTCCGAATTGCAGCTGAAGCGGACGGAGGAAGATCGCGTTCGGTCGGCGCTTTCCTTGCTGGGCGCGTTTGAAGGTCCGCAGATCGCCAGCTTCTCGGCCTTGCGGGATCTGGAAAATCAGCACGATTGCATTCACATCGCCCGCATTCTGGACGCGACTTGGTATCTGCCCCGCAGCACATCGCGGGAACAGGTGAAGCACGCGGCGGCCTCGCTGACGGATCAAACGCAGGATAGCGGCCAAATCCGCGCTGCCCTGTATCAGCTCTGGCTGACCACCAAGCACGAGAAACTGGACCAACAGGACCGCGAGGCCATGCTGGCAACCTATGTCCAGCGGCTCGCCGACTATCCGGCCCAAATGGTGATGGTTGCACTGAGCAATCTATCGGCCACCGCCAAGTTCTTTCCCGCCTGGTCGGACATGCAGGAAGAACTCGACCGCCTCACAGGACCGCGCGCGGCCCTGCTGAATGCCCTCCGCCACATCCTCCCCAAACTGAAAGACTGACTATGAAACATTTCGATCTCGCATTCGAAATCAACTCAGAGCGTCGCGCGCTCTGCCATGCAATCGACCAAGGGCTAGCCGCCGCAGGCAAGGATCAAGCGGCCAAAGTCCAAACCGCCTTGGAACAAGCCGGGACATGGATCGTCTATGCAATCGGCGCAGGCGCAGACCCGGAAACAGTCAAAAAAGCCCTGAACAACATCACCGATCTGGCGGAGCAAAACCGTCAGCTGATGGAAGCCCGGATCAACACCAAACACTGAGGACTGAATTATGGACGATCGCAGCAAATACATCGGATCTTCGGACGCCCGCGACCTGTTGGCCGGTGACTTCGATAAGGTCTACTCCGAAAAGATGGGCCTGAAAGAGCGCGCCGATCTGAGCGACAACTTCAAGGTCCAGCTGGGCATCCAAACCGAGGACTTCCACCTCGACTGGACCACCCGGCGACTGAACGAGGAAACCGGTGGCGCGTTTCAGTTCTCGAAATTCGCCAACAAGGCCGACGAGACGCAACACTGGGCCCAGTTCCAGCCGGAAGCCTCGGGCCTGAACGAACAGGCTCCAATCCTCGGCTCTCACCCTGACGCCCTGCTGCGCGACCATGCGGGCACCGTTTACCCCATCGAGGTCAAGCACACGGGCCGCTGGAAAAACGCCGACGAGGCTGCGGATTACTACATGCCTCAGCTGCAACACCACATGATCTGCTGGGGCGTGGATCGGCTGCTGTTCTCGGTGATCTGCGGCACGGATGAGCCCGAGCGCATCTGGGTTGGCGCAAGCCAGGAATGGCAGGACCACTACATCGAAACCTGTGTCCGGTTCTGGCGTCACATCGCCACGCAGGAGCGCCCGGCGCCCACCTTCTACGGCGAACCCAAAGAAGCCAAGGTCGTTGTCCCCACCAAGATTGCGGACACCGTGCCCCGCAACGGCTGGAAGAAACGCAGCCTCGATGGCGACAACCGCGCGCCCGCCCTGATCGACGAGTTCATCATCACCAAGGCTCAGGCCGCACGGCATGACGAGGTGAAGAAGGAACTCAAAGGCCTGATGCGCGAGGACGAGAACGAGCTGTACGGCGAGCGCGTGACCTTGAAGCGCAACGCCAAGGGCTCGGTCCTGATCAACATCCACAAAGACAAGAAGGAGGCCGCCTGATGCTGGCTGGCCTCGGAGAAATGAGAATTGACGATCGAAGGGTGTTCGGCGACGAGCACCCAGATCATCCGCTTGTCTACTGGTGGCGCGTGAATGGCGGTGCTGACTTCTGGGAATTTCATGACGACCCGATTGCCAGCATCCACTTCGAACGCTGGCACATCCTACGTCGAACACCATGCGGTGTCTGGCTCGTCCCCGAATATTACCATCGGTTAGGCGGCCAATTTGGCGTCAACACCCGCGAGCGCCACAAAAAGCTCTGCTTGCTCAATACGCGAAAAAAATTCGCCTACCCGACAAAAGCCGAAGCCTGGAACAGCTTTCGCATTCGTTGCGAAAAGCGCCTTTGGCACGCCCAGAACAATTTGGCGCGGGCAGAAGCGGTGCTGGCGGCGATGAAAGCTGAACATGAAAGGACCTACGATGCCCAAGGATAACATCGAAAGCACCAAGAACCTCTGGCAGCGCATCCACGCAATCATGCAGGGCGTGCAGTACATCCAGAAGGAAAAAAAGCGGGGCATGAACTACTCCATTGTGTCCCACGATAAGGTCACGGCACTGGTGCGGGATCATTTCATCCAACAGGGCGTTGTCTACTACCCTGTTGATCTGGCCTTGCGTCAGGATGGAAACCGCACCGAGGCAAAGGTGACAGTCCGGTTTGTGAATATCGACGCTCCAGAGGAGTTTATCGACGTTCCATGCCCCGGCTACGGGATCGACCCGCAGGACAAGGGGCCAGGCAAGGCGATGAGTTACGCCGTAAAATATGCGGTACTCAAAACGCTCCAGCTTGAAACCGGCGATGACCCTGACATGACGCAGGGGCCAGAGGCCAATCACAAGCCATCAGCAAATGAAGCGCCACCCGCCGACAAAACCCCGCCTGCCAGCGGCAACCGTCAAAACACGGCCCCGGCAGATGATGGTTGGTGATGGCACGCGGCAACAAGGACAGGCGGCGCTCAGTCCGCCGCCAAAAAGCACTTAGGGGCCGCAGGCAGGAAAAGGGCAAATGGTGCACCTACTGCAAGCGCATCCTTGAGCCAGCCGGGTCCAAATCCGGCTGCGCCTTCACCCTCGACCACGTGATGCCCCGCAAACTTGGCGGGCGTCGCACAACCCCCTGCTGCCTCGACTGCAACCGGATGAAAGCTGACATGCACCCGGACGATTGGCGGCGGTTCACGCAAACCTACCCGGAATGGTGGAAACGTTTCGACACCACCAAGCCGGTCATGAAACAGATCGAAAGGATAGCTTATGGCTGACGGATCAGGAAATTTCGACAACAACAACTCGGGCGTGTTCTTCCAGCCCTACGAGGATCAGAAACTTTTCGGCCAGGGCAAGATGAACGTCGAGGGCGCGGAAACCCGGATCATCGTCGTGATGGAGCGCATCAAGCGCGATGGCGACCTCATGCCGGTGGTTTACCAGCGCGTCGGGCCCCTGTTCCCCAACGACAAGAAGGGCAACGACCGCGCGCCTGATCGTTCGGGACCGATGGACACTCACCCCAATCACCGCATGGCGGTCTGGAAGGGTGAGAAAGACGGCCGCAAATACTTCTCGATGAAGATCAGCCGCAAGGATGGCGGCAACAGCAGCGCCAGCAACGGCGGCCAGCCTCAAGACACTGGCGGCGGCTGGGGTGGCAGCGGGATCGACGACGACGAAATCCCGTTCTGATGCAGCGATGCGTCTGTGACACGCCAAAACGGTGCGCGGCGAGCGGTATCTGCCGCCGCGACGCCCTGAAAATGGCGCAGGCCCGCAAGGCCGTGCCGCTTCCTGCCAATGTCATCCCGTTCCCGAGGAAACCCAATGCACCTACCCCCCCGCGAAAGAGCCGTTCGTAACGTCGCCCTGTCCTTCGCGGGCGGGTTCGTACTCGGGGCGGCCTGCATGGCGTCCCCTGCCGTTGGCCTTATGGGCGCTGTCGTCGCCTGCGGCTTCATCGGCATAACAATCATAAGAGGCTGAAAATGTTCCAAACCCCCGATGTGGCATGGAGGCTCTTTCTCGAAGGGCTCCAGCACAACAACCAGTTCTTCATGCGCGTTGCGATGGAAGAAATGGCCCGCGATGCGCGCCGGAAAGGCGGAAAGTAATGGACGGCTCAAACGTTCCCCTGTTTTCGCCCCAGCAGCTCGACGCCATCACGTCCGTGTCTGACTGGCTCAACACCGAGAACCGCCAGCCGATTTTCCGGCTGTTCGGTTATGCCGGCACCGGTAAGACCACCATTGCCCGGCACCTGGCCGAAGGTCTGGCGAACGTGGTCTATATGGCCTTCACCGGCAAGGCTGCGCTGATGATGCGCCGCTCTGGCTGCGAGGGCGCGGCCACGATCCACTCCACGATCTACACGGCGGTGGAAGGTGATGACGGGTCGTTCACCTTCGTCTGGGATGAGGACAGCGCCTGTGCGTCCGCAGACCTGATCGTGATCGACGAGTGTTCGATGGTGGATGAAGAACTGGCAATGGACGTGCTACGCTACAACAAGCCGGTTCTGGTTCTGGGTGATCCCGCCCAGCTGCCCCCAGTCAAGGGCGCGGGTTACTTCACCGAAGCCACGCCCGACGCGATGCTGACCGAGATCCACAGACAGGCCGAAGGCAATCCGATCATTCAACTGGCAACGGCTGTGCGGCAGGGCGAGGCGCTGGACTATGGCGACTACGGCACGTCTCGCGTTATCCGCAAAGGCGTCCTGACCAGTGAGGACATTCTGGACGCCGATCAGGTTCTGGTCGGCAAGAATGTCACCCGCCACGCCTACAACAAGAAGATCAGGCGCATTCTCGGCCGATCCGGGCCCACACCGGAAACCGATGACCGCCTTGTCTGCCTGCGCAATGACCGGGCCACCGGCATTTTCAACGGCGGCATTTTCTCGGTGAAGCAGGTTCTGCACAAGAAGCGCGGCGCAACCAAGTTCCGCCTGCGGGTTCACTCGGAGGACCAGCCGAACCGCGCGGGCTTTATCGTCAGCGTGCGGCAGGAGTTCTTTCTGGGTGGCGTGGAGGATCTGGACTGGCGCGACCTGAAACAGAGCCAGCAGTTCGACTACGGCTATGCCCTGACCTGCCACAAGGCGCAGGGTTCGCAATGGCCCAATGTGATCGCTTACGACGAAAGCGGCATCTTTGGCGAGGACGCGAAGCGGTGGCTATACACAGCCATCACCAGAGCGCAAGATTCCATCACCATCGTTCGATAGACACCAGAAAGAACAGGAAAACATGACAGACACAGCCCCCGGCCAAGGCCACAATTCCGGCGACGACCAATCATCCGCAAGCTACCGTGTCACCGCTGGCGAGTTACGCCAGTTCATCGAGCGTTTCGAGCGCCTGGACGCGGAAAAGAAAGACATTGCAGAGCAGCAAAAAGAGGTCATGGCCGAGGCCAAGGCCTGCGGCTACGACACGAAAGTCATGCGCAAGGTGATTGCCCTGCGCAAACGCGACAAGGACGATATCGCCGAAGAAGAAGCCGTGCTGGATATGTATAAAACCGCACTTGGCATGGCCTAATTTCTACAGGCTAATTTTCAGACTACGGGTTCGTAGATTGAAGCTGCGAACCTGTAGATAAATCATCAAATCAACACAAGGGAACCACGATGGCCGATAAGACCCACGATCAATGCCTTGAGGCAATGCTGCGCACTACAGGCGAATGGATCACTTTGCACACATGGTGCTGCGAGCACACAGAGTTTGATGCCGATGGCTGGCTGGACCGATGGGGCGAGCGCCTAGGTTGTTCTCAAGCGCCGTTGCCCGGTGGCGGTCGCGTTGACCTAACTGCCTTCTGCGCGATCCGAAATGGAAACGACTAAAGGGAACCAACATGGGCCGAGAAATTCGACGAGTACCAGCAAATTGGGACCACCCGGTGACGGAAAGACCCAATGGCCGCATGGGCTTTCAGCCTATGATGGACGAGACCTACGAAGAAGCTGCCGCCAACTGGCTGGCGGACTTCGACCGCATTAGAAGCGGCGGCGCACAGGGCTATGAAAAAGACTGCTATCCGCACGGCGTCACGCATTGGGCCAGTGAAAACACCGCGCCTGACCCCGAGTATTACCGACCGTGGAAAGACGAGGATGCTGTTTGGTTTCAGGTTTGGGAAACCGTCTCAGAGGGAACGCCAGTAAGCCCACCATTCGAAACCGAAGAAGCCCTTATCGACTATCTAGCAGAGAATGGTGATTTCTGGGATCAGAAGCGCTGCAACGAACCCAACTGGGACACGCTCTGGGGCGGAACACCAGGTGTTTCGGCATGGGGTCGAGAACGGGCCGAACGCTTTGTCAAAGGTCCAGGCTGGGCACCATCATTCGTGGTCGACGGTGGCCGCGTAATGGGTGGCGTTGAAGCTGTCACACAAAAATCATCATAAGGGAAGCTCAGCGCGCTTGACGCAGAGCGCCGCAAAGCGAATTGTAAATTCGATCAGAAATGATTTTTCCCTGTTGGATGACCTTAAGCCCGCCTGAATTGGCGGGCTTTTTTTATGGACAATGCCGCAGGGAATACGCCTTGTTCGCCGCAATCACCTCTGCCGACGCCCGATCCTCGGCCAGAAGGGCCCGCGCCCCTGCCGGAGTCAGGCTCGGCTCCTGATACACATCGCAGAAATCGCCCGTGCAGTTAGAAACGATCGCGACGATCAATGAGAACATCATAAATCTCATCATCTTTGGCCTCTTTCATGCCCCGCTCGATTTTGGCTTTGCGCCAGCGCGCCAGCTTGGACCGCTTGTTGGCGCGGCCCTTCTCGGTCTTGATGCCCAAAAGCCAGCCCAGAAAGCCGATTACGGCCACGGCGATAAGGGGAAGCGCGTCCATCACAGCGTCCACCCCTTCTGCTTGGCAACGACATAGGCGCACTCGACACCTGCCGCGATGATCGACCCGGCGGCGGTGCCGACGACCAGCACCAGATCATTGTCTGACGCGAGACTGTTGCCAACCGCCGCGCCGAATATCCCGCCCGCGCCATAACGCAGGATGATACGCCCCAATGCTCCAGTCATGCGGCAGCCTCCTTTTGTCCCAGGATCATTTCAAGCAGCTTGGCCCACCACGGCACGCGCTGCGCCTGCACCTCGGCCCACCAGCTGGCCGCGTCAAAGCCGGGGCACTGCGTGGCCGCTCCGGGCATGTCCCGGTGTCCCTCGACACGGGCATTCGGGAAGCGAACCAGAAGGTCGTCGATGAGGCTGATCATCGCCTTTGTCTGCGCCTTTGTGCGCGTGTCCCGCCCGACATCAATATCGGCCAGATAGACGCCGCCCTCGTAGCAGATACCGATGCTCTGGCTGTTCTCGCCCTTGCTGTGGGCGCCGGTTTCAAACCGTCCCGGAACGCTCAGGTCACGGCCCGTCTCCACCGTCCCGTCCTTGCGGATGTAGAAGTGATAGCCGATCTCATTGAACCCACGGGACCGGTGCATGGCGTCGATGGCAAGGCCCGACACGTCATGCTCAACCGGCGTTGCCGAGTAGTGGATGACCAGCCACTTGACCTTGCTGTCTGATAGGTAGGTCATTCACTGTTCCTCTCGATCCGTTCCAGCCGCCCGTCGATCCGGTTCAAGAGGGACTGGATGGCGTTGTATCGCTCCTGCGACCGCGCATCTTCCATTTCGAGGTTGCGCAGCCGGGCGATGATCGCCGACTGGCTGGATTCGATTTTCGCGATGGACACTTTGTTCGTGGATTGCTGCGTGCGCATGACGCCCCACCCAACCGCCATGGACACAAGAAGCGCGCCAATGGTGATCCAGTTCCCGAGGGAAATCTGACTTGTGAATGTAGGCTTGCCGGTCATTTTTTGGTCTCGTTAACAAGGATGTTTTGCCGGGATCTCTGGATTTCCCACTCCCACCACACGCGGCAATGATCGGCTTCGCCAAACAGGCGCAGCGCAAAGAAGTCGATCAGGCGTTCGGTCCACAGGCCGTCGCGGTAAGACCGGGCCGAGAAGGTCAGGTCCGCCGTGCCACCGGTCAGCACGTTGATGGGCCGGGAAACCAGCGAGAACAGTTCAAGCAGGAATGACTTTATGCGGGCCATCTCAAACCCCCATCTGCTGCGCCAAGGCCCCGGCCTGCGCCTGTGCGTCTGCAAGGATCGCGTCGATCTCATCTACGGTCGTCGCGGCCTCGATGCGCAGGTTCGTTGCGCGCCGCAATCCGGTCACGGCCGAGATGACCATCTGCCACTGATCGGCGCGGGCAACGATGATCGCGGCCAGATTGGCCTCAGTCTCGCCGGTCAAGCCTGCCTCGGTTGAGATCATGGAGGACTGCAAGGCTGTTGGCGTCCCGTCCAGATAGGCGCGCGCAGCTGCGGCCTTGGTGGGCCAACTGGCTTTTTCCGTTGCCGGGACCGGGCTTGTCACCGTTTCCATCCAGGTCTCGATCCAGTCATTCATGACCCGGACCGCCTGCAAACGCCCTGCCTCGTCCAGTGGTGGCGGCGGTGGGTTCTTGATCTGGTCGATCTCGGCATCCGTCAGGCCTACCCAGTCTGGCTGAACCAGAAATTCCTGCCCCGGCTCTATCGCCCGAACATCGTTATTTTCATCACGGTAATATTTGACGGTCATGCTCTGAACTCCGACACAACGACACCAGACGGCCCGACATAGTTGACGAAATACGTGGCCCCGGCGGGCACGAGGGCGAACACAGTTGCGGCCTGTGTTTCGCTGCTTCGGTCAATCGCCGATGTCTCGGCTATGAGAAGGCCGCCAACTGAAATCGCTGCGTAAGCGCTTCTCAACGTTCCTGCGCTGTCGATGGCGCGCACGCTGATCGGGAGAATGTGGCCGGTTGTGTTGGTGTAGGTCACAAGCGCGGCCCGTGAGGCCGACATGTTCTGCCAATAGGCACCGGGGGCTGTGAGGTTATCGTAACCCCTAGTAATTAGGCGGTTCGCCGCGACCCCCTCATCTCCCAAAAACCAACCGCGTTCACCCCGCTCGCCTGTGCCGTAGCATAGACGTTGGCCCCAATCCCAATCGCTGTTATCGCTGATGCGTGGGATAAACCCCATGTAGTCGGAATGGCCAAACTGGATCATGCGGGCCTTTGGGCCGGGGTCACTCGGGGACCATTCCGTGCCTATAAAGGGCGCGTTGATGACCTGCGTATCCGTCATGGGACGGCTACCGTCAACGGGCAGGAACTGATCGGGATTAACCGCTGCCGCTTTTGCAGCCCAATGGAGGGCGGAAAACTTACCCGGCTCGACCTCAGCGTCCTCGGCTTTCTCGGCCCATTCCTGCGCCTTGGCCTCATGATTGCCCGCGTTGGTTTCTGCTGTCTCAGCGTTGGTTTCCGCCGTCTCGGCGTTGCTCTGGGCTGTCTCGGCTGCGGTCTGCGCAGCTTGTGCCGCATCGCGCGCCGCGCCCGTTTGCACCAGAACCGTGTCGGCATAATTCTTTGTTGCTGCATCCGTATCATTGACCGGATCGGCGACGTTCTGGATGCGCAGGTTTTGCGCGTCAAACCCGGTCCCGTCCACCGTCTGTTCCATGAGCCGTTCGCTTTGCTCTTGGAACAGGGCAAACACCCGGTCCAATTCCTGGCTCAATTCGCCCTGCGTGAAGGTCGCGCCCGTGGTGCGGATTGCCTTGGTGTCCGACGCCACCGTGACCACCGCATTCTGGACCGCAGCGGTCAGCGTGACCGTGTTGCCTTCCGTGCCAAAGACGCTTGGCTTGGTGATCGTGTATTCGGTGATTTCAACGCCATCGACATAAACGTTCACCGTGTCGTTGTCATAGAACGGGAACGGAATGTCGAACGGCCCGGCAGACGCCGCAGGGCCGACAACATACACTTTGAAGCGCGGATAGATATTGTCCGTGATTGCAGACATAGGCCACCTGACAGTTTCAGCTTCGCGTCGGGTGGCAGCCCTTCACTTTCGCCAAAGCTGCGCTTCTAATTCTGTCGCGTCTAGCCCTCTGCGCGCTCGATCCCGTCAACCGCCCGGTCAAACAGACCTTTGAGCAGGAAGTGGTTGCGGAAAGGCAGCGCCCAGGATGCAGAGTTGGCGTCGCCCTGCGTCACGCCCTCGATGGCGTTGAACGCCACATTCGGCCCGGCTCCTGCGGCGCGCAGCGCCATGTCCATCGGCGTCGGCTGCTCGGCAATGCCAGAGAGTTGTGACAGAATGCCCATCACGCCCGACTGGTCGATCCCCGCCAGCAGTTTCTCGCCCGTGTTCTTCTGCTCCCATTTGAACTCAGGCGTGCGCAGCTGCGCCACCATCATGCCCAGTCCGACCATGGCCGCGACGCCGCCCAGCTTCTGCGCCGATGGCTCATCGAGGCCAGCAACAAGGATCTTGTTATGGGCCGCGATGGCATAGTTCCAGAAGGTGAAGGGCAAGGTCATCAGGCCGGATTGAACCTGCCAGTAATCGCCCACTTCGCGCAGGCCCGCGCGGGCGGCGTATTTGTCCACCACCCCGCCTTTGCGCAGATACATGGTGCCGTCGATGATCGTTGGCTTGTCAGCCGCGGTGGCCATGAGGATCGTGTTCTCGTTGCCCTGCGCAATCGCCGCGCGGAATTTGCGTACCAGTTCCTCGTCGCCCCACATATCCGTGTTCGCGACCCAATGCCCGCCTTCGAGCATTTCAACCGGCTCTTTGGCAATCCGCTCGGCATCGGCGCGGGACAGGCCCCAGCGTGCCAGATCAGCCAGATCGGCCTCATCTGCGCCTTTACCGAGATCCGACACACGCATGATCCGCTCAACGGTATCGCTCACCCGCAGGCCCGCGTCGATTTCCTTCATCCGCGTGGACAGCGGCGCGAGGCCGTTCCAGAGGAAATACTTGTTGGCGGCGGTCTTGAGCCAGCGTTCCGGCGCGGTGCCCATCGTGGCCTCCATGCCGGTCTCTGCAAAGCGGGACAGCGCCACGCCGTTGACCACCTCCATGATGGCCCCGGCCTTGCGCATTTCCTCAATGCCCATCGTTTTCGCCAGCTTCAGGCCCTCGTCCAACTCGCCCATGGCGGGCTGGAATACCCGCCCCATGCCGTGCCGCATGATGAGGGTGCCGACCTCCTGAACCGCAGGCAGGGCGGACATGCCCATGAAAGCCAGGTGCGACCAGTTCCGCAGATTGGTGGCAACGCGGTTGTCCCAGCGGTTCGGGTCGCGGATCACGCGGTTGGTCACGCGGTCCTTGAGGTGCCGCATGTCGCGCTCGATCTTCGCCCAATGGCTTTTGAAGTCCTTGCCCTTATAGGCGCGGCGTTCGGCCACCTGCGCGTTCAGCAAGGCTTCCTCGAAACCCTCAACGGCGCTGATGCCATCAACCGGGCGCGCGAAGGACCGGGCCATTTCAATGGCGGGCCCCATCCGCTCGGAATAGATATTTTGCACCAGCATGTAGTCGGTTTCGATAAAGTCCGCGATGCCATTGCCCTTGCCGCCGCCTTTCAGAAGCATGGCGTTGGGAATGTCGAATTGCCGGTGCCGGCCGAATGTCGGGCGGTTCGCTTCGCGCAGCGTGGTCAGGTCGTCCGGCTCTGCCTCACCCAGAATTTGCTCGATCATTTCATCCGCGCGCTTGTTGATGCTGGCGGGATCGGTGGCGAGGTCAATCCAGTTGAACCCGGATTTTTCCGGGGTCTTGGGGTCGTTGATCCGGTGACGCAGGTCCACGACGCGGGGGTGTTCATTGTCCCCCAGCTGCTTGATCAGCTTGTTCATCTGATCGGTCAGCTCGTCCTTGCCGACCACCCACATTTGCACGCGGTTCTGCTGCCGCATCCACGGCTTGACGACGCGCTCTTTGAACAGGTCGCGGTGCTTGCTGATGCTGGACTTGTTCCAGATCCGGGTGAAGTAGTCCTCGCGCGGTTCCTGTTCGGCAATCTTGGCTCGCTGGCGCAGTTCTTCCAGCTGCTCCTGCAACCGGGCCACGCGCGAATCCGGCTCGGGGCCATATGCTGCGAAGTCATTCAACTCGCTTTGCAGGCGGGTCATGCGCGTGCGAATGGCGTCCATGCTTTCGATGACGCCGTATTCCTTGGCCACGCCCTGATATTCGTCGAAGGCCCCGCGCAGCACCTCGACCATTTCCATGACCTCGTTCACCGGGTCTTTCTCGCCGTTGATATAGGCTTGCGTCACGCGCTGGCGGAACACATCACGGTTGATGGCGTCAGGCTTTTGCTGTGCTCGCTTGACGAAATCCGGGCGGCCCAGATCAGCAAACCGGCCTTCCTGCTCGATGCCGAGATACTTGTTGTAAAGTTCGTTCTCCCGATCCCAGACGCGGCGGGTGACACCGGCCCAGGTCTTTGCGCGGGAATAGACAGAGGGGCCGACCGTCAGGCCGGTTTTGTCAGATCCCCGCAAGAACGCACCATCAGCGGCCAGCGTGTCCACCAGATCGCGTGCCTCGGGCGACAGGGCATTGCGGTGAACGCGCTTGAAGGGCCCATCCGTGAGGCGGGCCAGCGCTTCCAGCTTGGCGTTCTGAAGAACCTTGTTGTTGTCGCGGCGGTACTGTTCCAAGGCTTCGGCGGCTTCCGCTTCGGCCTTGCGCTCGGCGCGCAGACGCTGCTCGACCGTCAGCTCCGGCTCGATATCGTCGAGACTTTCCGCCCGATCGCGCATCAGCGACTGGATGGAGCTGCGGAACTCGCCCGTGTCGCGGGCCTTGTTCGCCAGATCATGCGCCTTTTGAATGGCCTCTGCCGCCTCGTCGGCGGACTGGAACACGCCGGGGCGCACGACAACCGGCTCGATCTTGCGCGCCTGCCGTGATCCGGTGGCGGGGCCAAGGATAATCGGCTCGCCCTCATCAATGGCTTTCTGGATGCGCGCGGCGTCGATCTTGACCACGCCATCATCGCCAACCGTTGCGAAGGGATTGCGACCGGCCCCAGCCCCCTTGCCGACTGCGCCCAATTCATCGGACCAGAAATTCTTGATCACGCGCGACAGGGCTGCGGCGCGGGCAACTTCAAATTCCATCAGCTCCTGCGCGCTTTCCGCAGGCGTGCCATGCGCGCCAGACTGGAACCGCCATTGCAGGGCTTCCTCGTTCACGTGGATTTCTTCGCCGACGATCTTCACGCCCCGCTCCGAATACCAGCGCGGCCCCGGCCCCGCATCCGAGACTTCGGCCAGGAGACTGCGGCCTTGCGGATCAATGACGATCCTGCCGCGCGCGCCGTTGCCCAGATCAACCTCGCGGGTCATCTGGCCAACACCCTTGGACCGGGCAATGTCCTGCGCCAGATCAAAGGCCAGACCCTTGCGCGCCCGCGCCCCCGCCATGACGCCGATTCCGCCGCCGATCAGGCCCGACAGAACAGTGGCCCCGGCCACACGGGCAAAGCTGTCAATCTGGCTGGAATTGGGGTCGAGTGACGCGCGGCCCGCTTCAATCGCATATTCCGACGCGCCCGTATAAAACGCGGTGGTTGCGCCTGTGCGCAGAAAATTGCCTCCGGCTCCGCGCAGGCCAGCACCCGCCACACCGCCAATCGGCACCGCCATGGTGACGATGGTATCGGGGTTGAGCAGCCCGCCCAGCGTATGCGCCGCCGTGCCATCCCATGCGGACATCCGGCGCTGTCGCAGGTCGTCCCATTCGATCTGCTGGCGAATGGAGTTGTAATGCTCACGGTTGCGTGCCCGGCCCAGAAGGCCATGATGCTGCAACAAGCCATCCTGTTCAGCCTGACCCAGCGGATCAAAGCTGCGGTCGAACGCATAGCGGCCCGCCAAGTCCCGGCGCTGCAATTCGCGCACGATATAGCCGTCGGAGGCCACATCACGGAATGCCTGCCCCCAATCCTGCAACACCGGGCTTCCGCCCTGTCCGGTCCGGGTACGGTAATCCACGGCGGTAAGCTGTGGGCCAGATGGGCCGCGTGAGCCATCGTCCGGCCCGCTGGTGGGCGTTGCGGGCAAATCCGGGCCGAGGTCCACGTCAGGGGCTTCCCATGGCTGCATGTGGCGATATGGCTGCTCTCCGGGCCCCTCGAACTGCACCGCCATGCGCTGATCCATGTTGCCCGCCAGCCGCGTGCCCGCGTGATCGAGCATTGTGCCCTGGGTTCCGGTGGGCCCGTAATCGCCCTCTGCGATGAATGCGCGGCCCGGATCGCCAAGCTGCTGACGGAAAGACATGGCCGACACCAGCGCCCGCGACTTGTTCGCGCCAACGCCGCCATAATAGGCGTTGCCTGCCGGGATGAACTGGCCCTTGCGATAGGTGTCCTTGAGAACCGGCAGAGACGCCCATTCCTTTGCCAGATTGGTGCCGAAATCCTCAGTGGACAGTTTGCCCGCCTGCCAGTCATCCAGACCCCGGCCCCGCATCAGGGCGACCGTCATGCGGTCCTGCGTCGCCGCGTCGAATGTATCGGTGGAGGAAACCGCGCCCTTGCGGACCAGCCCCGCAAGCGTTTCGGGCATGACCTGCAAGGCCCCGGCTGCGGTGGACCCCCACTTGCCGCGATTGTCCATCTGCCACTGGTAGACTTCGCCCACCGTCATTTCTGTCAGCGGCTTACTCGGGCGGGCATGGGCGGGAATGCCGCCATAGACCACATCATAGTTGATCCTGCCGCCGTTCTCGGCCCCGTAGATGTAACTCAGGAGGCCCTTGATCTTGTCAGTCACGGCAATACTTCCTCGATCCGGCGCATCAGTTCGTCATAGGAAATCGGCGTGCCGGAGTTCACGCTTTCCATGTAGTCCTGAAGAATTTTCTGCGCTTCTGGATCGTCGCTGCCAAGGAAATCCCAGCCGCGCCGCGCGCCGGTTTTATCAAGCGCCTCGACCGCGACCGCCAGCTGCTGCATCTCCGCCCATTCCTCGCGGATATCCAGCGTGCCCACGCGCTGCAATGTGCCGGACGGGCCCTTGACCTGAACGTGGTAAACCGGCGGATCACCGGCCCCCAGATCAGGCGTCAGGACATAATCGTCGCCGCCCTTCCAGAACTGATCCCCGGCGCGTCGGCCCTCATAGAGCGGGCCAAGAACCGGGTCATCGGCCACCATTTGGGCAATCTGCGCATCGGCCAGACGCTCGAACGGGCTGGCCTGCAACCGCTCTGAGGGCATTTGCGGGTCGTAGCCAAACAGTTGGCCCAGTTTGATGCCGGGATAGGCAATCAATTCCAGACCCTCAAACATCCGGCCCATGCCGTGTGTTCCGGCCCGCTGGAAAAACTCGCCGATGGAGGACACGCCGGGATCAGCATAGTGCTTTTCCGGCGCATAGGCCGAGCGCACCGCGCCTGCCATATACGCGCTTTCGACATAGCGGCCGTCGAAACTCTGGCGCGTCATGTCCAGAGCGTCGTCAAACCCATTGCCCAGCCGGTAATAGGTTTCGGCCAGGGACACCGCCTGATCCTTTTCATCGGGCCGCGCCTCTACGCCATCGAATACGGACGTGATCACCGCCCTGCGGAACGCATCGCGCGCGTCATCCTTCGTGACCCTGCCGCGACCGTCCCTATACCGGTTGTCGTTGTTCAGCTTGCGCGCCAGCAGCTCGTCATTCCATTCGGTGTCCCGCAGCGTGTCCACCTGCGCCATGGCCGTGGCAATGCTTTCCTGGCTTGGATCGCCGTCGCCATGCAGCACAGAGGCTTGCTGGTAGATCGCCTGTAGCCGCTCGGGCATATGTTCCTCGAAGGACACGACCTGACCGGCGGTGTTGGGGCTTTCCATCACGTCGCGCAGCAGGGGAAAGGCTGCAACTAGCGTGTCCGGGTCCTGAACCCGGTCAAGGCTGCGCAGCGCGCTTGCCAGCGTGGAATCGGGGAAGCCTGCGGTTTTCAGCACCGACAGCGCGCTTGCGCGGGTCTGGTCGTCCATCGTCCACCAGTCGCTCATGTCGATCGGGCGCAAGTGACCGGGATTGCCTGCCTGTTCAAACCCGATGGCATGGCTCAGGTGCCCCGACAGCATCTTGCGCTCCGGCTCGGTGCCTCGGGCGCTGCCGCCGCCCCGCAGGACCAGATCCAGCTTGGAGGCATCCTCGATGGCCTTGCGCGCCGCGCCATCGCGCTGCTGTGCCTTGCCCATGAACGGGTTCACCTCGTACATGGCCTGCTTCATCAGGTCGTACCGCTTCACCCCCTCCGGCGTGGTGAAGTATTTCAACAGTTCTTCATCTTCGCCCGTTGCCATGCGTTCCTGCAATTCCTGCAAGCTGGCATAGGGCATGTTTTCCACGTCCAGTTCCTTCATCATCTGGAACCAGCCGAAGTCGTAGAACAGTTGATCCTTGGCCTTGGCCTTCGCCTCGTCATCGAGAATATGGGCGGGAACCGCGTCGAGACGGGCGATTTCCATTCCCATCACCGACCGCGCGCCGTCCGGGTTGCTGGCCATGATCGCATCGCGCATCGCCTGCCGCGCATCGCGCCCCATGATCGGCTCCTGGCTGCGACGATTGCCCAGCTGCACCTGCGCGTTGCGGCCACCGATGGACGCGCCCGCATCCGCCATCAGGCCGGTGCTGATCTGCTGGAACATGCCCTCCATGCCAGCGGGCACATCTGCGGCCATGCGCGCCATGCGCCCCTCTGCATCCGAGGCAAAAGCGTCGTAGTCGTACATGTTGGCGTTTTCCGCATCCCTGATCTGGGACCGGATTGCGGTTGTCATCTGGTGCGCGAACCGCTCCTGAATGGTGTCGTCATAGGCGCGTCGCGCCAATGTGCCCATCCGCTCGGTTGCATCGGGCGGCATCTGCGGCAAGCCATTCGGGCCGGTTGAGAAGGTCGCGGCCTTGGCCAGCGCCTGCCCCTCTCGGGCCGCTTCTGCCCCCATGGCCTTGGCGAAATCATGCGCCCGCTTGCCTGCCAGCCGCGCGCCAAGTTCAGCGGTTTCCAGCCCGGCAAACCGGCCCAGACTGACCGGTCTGCCGGGGGAGTAATCCTCACGGATGCGTTCGCGGTTGCGAAGAACTGGCATGTATTATCCCCCAGGATTATAGATGGATTTGGCGAAGTAGCGCCCGAAGCCCTCGCCGGTGTGGTTTTCTTGGTAGGCAGTCGCGGCGTCGGAAAGCGTGTTCAGGCCCGTCAGAATGCCGGAATACATCGCCGCCGATCCTTCCATCCGCGCGGCCATTTCCGCAAAGCGGCCACCGGCCCGCAGATTTCCCGCCCGTCGATCAGCGGACGCGCTCAAGCGCCTCACATTGTCCCGCAGGTTCTTGCGATTGCCTTCTGTCACGCCAGCGAAACTTTCGGGATCGAGGCCGGAGATCGCCATTGCCGCGATATTGTCGCTCATCTGGTCATCAAAGCTCTTTCGAAGGGCGATTTCCTCGCCCCGCGCCTCGGCCTGAACCAGAACGGCGTTGCTTTCCATCTGCGCGCGCTCAAGCATCCCGCGACTATCGGCTTCAATTTGCGCCGCCTGCCCGGTTGTGTAGCTGCCAAACGCCGATGCGAAGCTGTTCACGTCACACATGCCTGCCCCCTCAGAAATACACGTCCATCACCAGACCCCGGATCGCCACCTGTCCCGGCGTATCCCCGGAGATCACAAGACGCGGTTCCCGCCCCCATGCGCCGATGAAATATTCACGCCACTCGTCAACAGGAGTAGGCGCTTGAAAGGACAGGTTGTCGAGTGCGGTCAGCACCGATTGCGCGCCCGCGCTGCCCAATTCGCTCACCCCGTCCACGTCCCCGGTCTCGGTGTCGTTCCAGTTGATTTTTGCCGACACAAGGCGTTGCTTGGCGCCCACTTTCGGCCCTTGCCCCGAACCCGATACCGGCGCGTTCAATTCCGCCCGGTACGGCATCGGATCTCCGACCTCGATGGTCGTGAGGCTTTCCGGCGTGGTGAAGGCCCCGCCCGCATCCAATGTCTGATCCGAATACACCCGGCGCTCCGAGACAAGCTGGAACGCGCCATCCTTGAGATAAGTGGCCGACCAGTTGATCCCGTCGCCGCCGGTCAGCTGCTCGGCGAAATCCATCTTCGGAAAGGCGGGGCTGGTTTCAAATTCCAGCAGGTAAAACTCGCCGCCGCGCTCGGCGGACACAAACAGCCGCTGCCCCACCGCCGCAGCCGAAACAAACCGGCCATTGGCCAGCGTCCACCGCATGAAGCCAAACGCCTCATCTGTCCGGCTTGAGTGCATGACGACCAGTGCACCGCTATTGTCATTGCCCCAGATCAGGTAGGGCGTGACCTGCTCAGGCGAGCCGGGGAAGGCGCAGGAATGTTTCGGCTGCTCGATCCAGTCGGGAACCACAACAGAGGCAGGCGGCGCGTAATAGCCCTGCTCCGAACTTCGCAGCTGCAACTCGCGGATATGGCCGCCCGTCTTGTCGGCAAAAAACACCGCGCCATCGAAGTTATGCGGGGCGGTGAAGGCCGCGCCATGCGCCGTTGCAGCCCGCGCACGGGCCGTTTCCTGCACAATCGCCTGATCGGTGGAACCGGGTGTGTAATATTCGCCGTTGTCGCACAGGATGATGAGGTCAAAGCCCGACACCAGATGGCGCACGCGGCTCTGTTCCCCGATGCCATACATGGCAATCGCCTGATCGGGATTGCCGTCGCCGGGATCAAAATTGCGGAATGCGAAAGGCGCGGAAGCCCAGACAGCATCGGGCAAGGTATCTGTGCCGCCCAGCCAAAGACGGCTTTCATGGAAGGCCGCAGCCTGGGGCCAGCCGCGCGCATCGGAAAAGGCGGGTTCACTGATCCCCCGGAGCCCGCTTGCCGGGATCATCCGAACAGAGGATCCGCCATAAAGGCCGGTTGTCTCATTGACGCCCGTGTTGCCCGCAATCTCGAAATGGCTTTCATCCACGACCCGCTGCACCACGTAAGCCTGCGCCGCCGTGGCTGTTGCCCCGCCATATTGCGCAGCACCCGTCAGAACATTGTCGGCGTAGTCATCGGTCTCGACGGACAGGCCGTAGAAAAACACCTCGTCGCCCACAGCCAAGCCGTGATTTTCAGCTGCGACCTCAACAATCGCCGAATTGCGGGTGATGAAAAACGGGTCATTGTCCAGAACAACGGCAATGTCGCTATGCACGGTGATGGTGGCGTTGCGCGCATCCACGACGCTGTTGACGGTGAACTCGCCGGTGCCAAGCCGCATCCGCGTGCCCACGTGCTCGGACGTGAAGAAATCGGCCGATGTTGTCAGCTTGCCGGTGCCAAGCGCCAGATCGAAATCTGCCTGATTGATGTTCAGCGCCGTTGCAATCTTGACCCCATATCCAGCCTGTTCGCCTTGGGCCGTAAAGATCGTCGGGGTGGCGGTCATATCCTTGTTGGCAAAACTGCGGAACGGAGCGGCCAGCCTCGTGTCGGACAGCAGCGTGTCGAAGCCGAAATCCGACAGGGTGAACGTGCCGCCCTGAACGTCCAGTTCCAGAACCCGTGTCTTGAACGTGGCGTCTGCAATCACGATCCGGTTGTTCTCGGTGGTCAGCGTCATGAACCACATCGAGGACGCATCCCATTCTTCGCCTGCAAACGTGGCGCGCGCTGCGCCGAGGTCCATGTCGTAGATCGTCAACTTGCCCGCCTCAAAGGCCAGCAGGAACCGGAAGGCATTGCTTGAGCCGTAGGTCCAGCCCTCCAGGCGCGTTTCACCCGTCACGGCCTTGCGGATCACGGTTGGCCAGCGGCGCTCGATCTTGCCGTTGGACGTGACCATGAAGTTGTCCGCGTCAAACAGCGAGGCCACATAGGCCCCGGCCTTCTGGTTGATGCGCAGCCCGTCGCCCGTGCGCCCCCGGCGGAAATCAGATCGGAAGTCATGCAATGTGGGCATCAGCGACGGCCTCCCCGACGTTGACGGATGAACAGCTTGGTATCCACGCGCGGCGGGGTGCGGGACTGGCTGTCACGGCTGGCGGCGCGCGCAAGCCCCTGTTGCCCGAGGGACAGGAGGCTATCGGCCATGCGCTGATCCTGTGTGATCGGCATACAGATGTTTGCGGCCAGATAGGTGATGAACGGCAGGCGGAAATAACCCGGCCATGCCTGCGGCCCGACAATCACGGACACATCGGCGGACACAACCGATTTACCCTCCGCCGGGATATTCAGCGCCACGGTGCGCTCGAACACGTCGAAATCTGTGCTTTGCTGGCCGTCCTCGTAGACCTTCCAGACATGGCGGGCGACGTTGGGGATCTGATACAGGCCCTCGTAAGGCTCGGGCGCATCGGATGACAGGCGCGTCAGGTCCACCCGGCGCGTGGAAAAGCGATACGGATACATGCAGATGGCGGCTTCAAGCACGTCCTCGAACATCTCGTTGCCGGTGCGGGCGGCAATGGACGTGTCCAGAAAGGATGCGATTTTCGGGACGCCGAGGCGCACCAACGCGGCGTTGTAAACCTTGATCGTGCTGTCTGAAACCGAAGTGACCATTTGCCTTGCCTCTTTCTTGCAAAAAGGGGCGGAGCCTATGCCCCGCCCCTTGGCTCTTGCCCGTTACGTCTGCCACCGAACGGGCATCCCCACCCCCGCAGGGATCAGAGCAATTCTTAGGTGCCCGGCTTCGGAGACAGCGAGGACACTTTGTAGAGGCCCTGATCGTCGATGGCCGAGACGCCCAGCGACATGCAGCTGACGCAGGACCATGCCGAGTAGGTGTTTTCCCAGTCCCACTTGGTGTCGATGTCCTTGTTGACGCCGTGGCCCATCGCCGAACGGTGCCATGCAAGGTTGGTCGCCACGTTGGCCGGGTTGCCGTCCGGTACGCCGAAGGTGGCGTTTGCCAGCGGGAACCAGAGCGTGCCCAACCAGAATTTTGCGGTCATGCCGCCTTTGAAGGGCAGGTTGTCCTGACCGACATAATCGGCGTTGGCGAACTCGGGCACTTTCAGCGCCTGGGACCATGCATAGGGATGCAGGGCGCAGAAGCGGTTGCCGTCATCGGGGACTTCGTTCAACTGGAACGTGGTCAGCACCGACATGAAGGTGTCGTAATCCCACGCGCCGGTGGCGTCGCCCAGATCGGTCGCGTTTGCGCCCGCTTCCATACCGGCGATGATGATCTCGTCGGTTTTCTGGCCCAGAGCCGCGACGTGTGCAGCCACGTGGCTGTTTTTCTCGTCGATGTTCAGCTTGAGCAGGTCCAGATCGTCGATCAGCGTGGGCACGTACCAGTCGGCCATGTCCGCTTTGACGCGGGTGTGATCGGGGTCGATGAAGGTGTGCTGCGCGTTGCGGCCCTTCTGCTGCGCGGTCAGATGACCGAACTTTTGCCAGTAGACCGATTTTGCCATGACCGCGCCTTTGCGGGTCATGTTTTGCAGGCGGGAGCCCATCTGGCGGTACAACAGGTGAACGTCGCTGTTGTATTCCTCAATAAAGGCTGTGTCGATGGTTGAGGGCATATCGCTCTCCTATGGATCAGTGAAACTCGGGATCGCCGGGTGTTCCTCTGAGCCAGCCGGAAAGCGGGTATTCCTTACGGGGCCGCAGGCTGTTCTTCGGGGCCGTCTTGGGCATGTGACCAAAAAGTCACAAGACCTTGTGTATTTTTGTTCGCTTCGTCCGCGCCAAAGTCAAACCCTAATTTTTCCAACCATGCGCGACGGCGCACCATATGTTGTGGGATGACGTTGCCGATCCGCGACCAGTTGCGGCGCTCGGCGCGGATAAAGCGCCGAATGGTCAAGGTCAGGGGCAGTTGGTGAATGTCGGCCTGATGGGTTCCGAGAAACCAGATCACGCCGATGGAGACATCCTGTGGCAAGGGCGCAACACCACCGCAACCCACCAGAGCCTCTTTGCGCCAGATCGACCAGAATTGCGACGCATCGAACGCCGCCATCAGATCGCCCTCAATCGACCAGTCAGGCGTCAGGCGTCCGGTGACTTCGGCGTTATACTGGACCTCAAGGCGGTCGCTCTGCCGCATTTCACGGCAGAGCCTTTGCACATCGGCCCGTGTGGAGGGCCAGATGATCATCGCTGTTTTTCAGCTGGCAGGGCGGCGAATTTCGACCACAGGCCACGCACATAGGCGGTGTACTGATCGTCGGTTCCGAATTTCGGGTCCGCCTGCAAGTTGCGGATATTGTCGCGGGTCAGCTCGACCTTGCTGGTATTGCTGCCCAATTCCGGCGCAAAGCCCGAGGGGTTCAGCATGTCGGCCATGGATTCCATGAACATGACGCCATCGGCGGTCTGCATGATCCGCGAAATGGTGCCCTGATGGTCCTCATGGATGTTTGCGCCGATCCAGTTGTTGATCTTGTCCACGCGCTCCTGAACCGCTTCCTGGGTCTTGCCCAGCTTGGCAGCTTCATCGGCAGGATTGGGGAAGGATTTCAACCAGACGTCATTGACCAGCTGCTGGAACTGCTCGGCGCCCACGTTGTTGTCCTTGGCCCATTGCCGCAGAGCGTTGTCCACATCTTCGGCGGGGGCCTGCACGGAGTCGGGATATTCATAGCCCGCCAAATCTTCCGGCACACCCCGCTCGGTCGCGTAATTGGCCGCGTATTCGGTGGCAACTTCGTCCTTCAACTCGGCCTTGAGCGTGTCGGTCTTTTTGGAAAAGGACCGGAACAGGTCGGAATAACCCTGCGCCTGTTTCTCCATCGAGGCGGTCAGATCGAACTCGCCCGCGTCGTTGTTGGTGGCGAACTTGCCGATCAGCCAGTCCGGTGCGCCTTCCGGCGGTGCACCTGCGCCTTGATCGCCCGATCCCTGCGGAGGCGTGTTTGGGCTGCCGCCTTGTCCGGCGTCGCCGCCGCTGCCCGCTTGGAAGAACGAGCCGCCGGGGGCTGGGGCTCCGCCACCGGTTCCGCCTTCAGCGGCAGCGTCCATAAACGGATGAGGGCGGGATAGAAGCGTCGAGAAAAGTAAAGCATGTTTCATGGGGGTCTCTTAGATCAGGGCCTTAACAACGGCGGTAAAAATGGCGTCCTTGGCGCGCTGTTCTTCAGGCAGTTCGTCATAGGGCACCATGCAGGGATGGGTTTTGCCAACGGGGTCTTTGATCTCTCCGAAGGTCCAGCCATCCTTTTCCTTGTGGGCAAGCCAGCTTTCGTGGCTCTGCTCCGGCGTCTGGTCGGGATTGTCCATCACGGCCTGAACGCCTGCGATTGCGCTTTCACGCTGCCAGCGCGGGGCAAATTCCCACGTGGGCTGGGACCGATCGCCATTTTGCTCGCAATACTCTTTGTTTGCGGCGTGGGCGACGGCGGCAATGCTCTCGATTTGGGGCATGGGGGGTCTCACTTTTTGGGTTGGGATTTCAGCCGCGCGTCGAGGATCTGGAACAAGTGTCTCTTGCCCTCGTGATGGCGCAACTCAGCATCCGTGGAACTCGGGGGCACCACGAAATTCACGGTGATGGACCGCAGATAGTCCATCAAAGCCTGTCCATTCGGGCCGGATAGGGCGGCGCGAACGGTCTGGTTGATCTGTTCTTCGGCGTCAGGGCTGCGCATCACGCCGTCGAAACTCGGCTTGTTGGCGCGCTGGCGCATTTCTTCCATTTGCTTGCGGGTGATCACTGGACTGTCCCCTGCGCCTGCGCCTGTGCCAGCATTTCAGCGGATTTGCCGATAAGGTCCTGAATGGTCTTGGCGTCCTTGTAGAGCCGTTCATCCGTGCCGAACCGCTTTTGCAGCCAGGGATGAACCGCCTCGAAGTCATAGGACTGACCGGCAACAAACTGGCCGTGCATCAACGAGCGCATCTGGAAGTCTTGGCTCAGGGCCTGCAACTCGCGCCCATATTGCGCCTGCGCCAGCGGTGACACGGCCCGGAACTTGATCGCGCGCCCATTGTGGACGGGCAGCTGAATGTCGCCGCGCTTTTGCAGGATGTAGAGAACCCGGCGCATATAGGGCACCAGAAACTCAAAATGCACCCGCGCGAAGCCTGCCGACGTGCGATGCGCCAGATCGGCCATGCGCTCGACCACTTCCGTTGCGGTGGCCGGGGTCTTGTTCGGGTCGCTGAGCATGTCGTTGAACAGCGCCTTCTTGATGTTGAGCCGCTGGTCGTTCAGCACCACGTCACGCATGTTGAAATTGCCCGCCGCGCCGTTGATCTGTTCCAGCCCGCGGGTGCCGACCTCTTTGGTCAGGATCGTACCGGGCAGCAGGTTTACATTGTCGGCGTTCACAACCCCATCGTTGTCGGTCTGGTAGATCCCCACGATGGACATGGCCGCGTTTTCCAGCACCAGTTCAACCATCAGGTTCGTGGTGCGGATTGCCGCCAGAGCGTTCAGCAGCGGCCCGCGCCCCCATGCCTCACCGGCTGCGGTCGTCCAGCGGAAAGGAATGAAAGGGGATGACCCCGCCCCGGTCATGGTGCGCTCGACAATGATCTCGTTGTGATCCTTGACCACGACGAAATGCCGGTTCACCTCATCTGCCTGCGACCAGTCGCGGTAGGTGTATTCGATCACCTCCAACTCTTTGTCCTGCTGGTCGCGCACGTCAGCTGCGGATTTCATCGCATTCTCGAAACGCGCATGGGGATAGGTCGCCTCAAGCAAGCTGGCCTTGACCTTGCGGCAGCGGAACGTGCCGCCAATCAGGTCATTGACGCCGCGCTCGACATAGAACTCGGTGATCGGGATCGCCCGATTCATCAGCCCGTGGCTCCGGTGATCCTCGACATTCAGCAGGCCGGTGGAAATGCTCAGGTCCAACAGGCTTTCCGCGCTTTCCTGCGCAAAGTTAGACGCCCAGATTTCCTCGAATGCGTATTCGCAGATTTCCTCCAGGTCGCGGTTGATCGCATCCCGGTCGGACGCCTCCACCTGAGAGGACGCCTCCAGCTTGAGAAACTGCGTGAAGGGCGGGATCAGCCCCGCCTGCATCCGGCTAACGAACTCGGTCACGGCGTTTGCGCCGGTCTCGTCGAAAATGTCATCGGCGCTGTCGCGGATATCGGTCGTGTTGAACCGGGACCGCGCGGGCATGGTCAGCCGGATCGCGTCGTCGAAGATATCTTCGTACCGCAAGCGGTCCTGCTTGGCGGCCTCAAACCGCTGGATGATGCTCTTGACGTCCATGCTTACCCCGCCGCGAAGAAGGAGCGGGGCTCGAAGGCAAAGCCGCCACTGCCAGATCGGCTGGCGGATCGTGACGTGGACCGGGAGTATCTGTCGCGGCGGTCCTGACGGTGCTCGTCATCGGCCGCAGATTTCGAGCGGTTGGCCTCGTCCTTCAGACGCTTGGCCTCCTTCTCGCGCTCGCGCTCACGTCGCTTGGCTTCCTTTTTTCGCTCAATAGCGCCGTGAATACTTGCGCCCGCACCGGCAACAGTGGCGGCGGCTGTGAGGAAAGGAATAACTGGCGGACACATGACAAACCCCAAAATCTGGTTCGATTTCAGGAACGCTGCGCTTCATATTGTGTCAGGTCAACAGCGGTCAGCCGAAGGCGAGCGCAGGCCGCATTGCTTGGCCTGCGTCAACCGTGACGGCCCCGTGACAGGATTTGCGACATGCGCCGCTGTTTGCGGTTCTGCACCCCGCCTCGCGCAAACAGGCTTTGCCTGTGGTTTGCCTGCACCGATTTGTGGCCGCCATTGCCGGATGTGACCAACTTTTTCCCATATCCCATCTTGAGAAGCATATACTGCTCGCCGTCCGAGATGTGCGAATAGATCGACTTTTTGTCGATGGTGTCGCCGTCCTTGAGGTAGCAATAGCCGCCCTTCTTGGCGTTCAGCAAATAGGTGCAGGTGTCGGAGATCACATAGCCGGGCTTGCCATCGACCATCGTGTTCAGCTGCGTTTGCACCGCGCCGATGCGGATCAGCGGGTCGTTCGACCATGCGGGCGTGATATCCAGCCCATGTTTTTTGAAGATCCGAAACGCCGTCATCGCCGCGTCAGTCTGGTTGGGCTGGCGGTCATCGCCGCGCGGGTCGCCCACCATGACAATCCGGTATCCGGGGTAATGCTGGCCGATGTGATGTGACAGCATTTCCGCGAATTGCTCGGTATGGGTGTCGCGCGTCACCAGCTCGTCGATCACCCGCACCTGGCCGCGAATGTCCTGCCCGAAGGCCGCAGCCGGGGTCAGACCAAAATCCACGCCAACAAAGATCGGTTCCGACGGATCAGGCGCAAGCCCGCCTTTGACCACGTGCATTTTCTCGTTGAAGCCCTGATAGACCGGGCGGCCCGAGAAGATACGGCCAATCTCGTTCTGCAACATGTTCTTGATCCAGTCGCGGGTCTGGCCGTGCATGATGTTGCCGTAATAGTCGTCGGTGGTGAACTTGGCGTTTTCGCGGTCCGGGTTCAGATCATATCCGGCCAGCGTGCCATCGGTGTTGAATCGGTCCAGCACGGCGGGCGGCTGGGCGAAGAACTTCCAGTTATCGGGCTTGACCAGCATCAGCCGGTCCTCGTCCGACAGCCAGTCGGGCGGCTCCACATATCCGCCCATGATCGACCACCAGTGCTCCTCGTCGGGCGCGTTGGTGTCCATGATCACGCAGGCGCGGGTCGGTCCGCCATCGACCTGCCGGGGAAAGCGGCCCACGCGGGAAATGGCAGCGGTGACAACCTCGCGGGGCAATTCCCGCGCCTCGTTCAGCCAGATATTGGTGAACTCGAAGGACAGCAGCTTCTTCACATCCTCGGCCCGGTCCAGAGCCAGAAACCAAACCTCCCATTCCAGATTGATCTCGGGAATGGTGATGGTCTGGCGAAACGGCGCACGCCAGCGCACCGGCCCGAAATCTTCTTCCGGCAACCATTCCAGCCATGTTTTCATGGTGGTGGTTTCCAGCTGGGGAGAGGTGTTGCGGATGACGCCCGATCGCACCTTGCGCTTGCCATCCGGGCCCGGCTGTTGCGCCAAGGCCAGCCTGAACATCTCAACCACGCAAGCCACAGACTTTCCAGATCCGATATGGCCCATCAGGGCGCGCACGAAATGGTTGTCTGCCATGAAGTCAGCAAGTGTCTGACCGTCCGGTTCGTAGCTGAAATTCAGGCCCATTCTCTACTCCTTCGGTATTTTCACGCAGGTATAGGCGTATTGAAATTCGGGGCCGTTCGAGAGGTTCTGGACCTCAGCAAGTTCCCGGCCAGCTGCGCGGCACTCGGCCTGCTCGACATAGACCCCATGATAGAAGGGCTGGACATATTCGCCCTGCGCTTCTTTGAAATCGGCGGTGTAAGGTGCGGTGAGGATAAGGACGAGGTGCCACATGGGGGTTCTCCGTTGGGTTGAAACGGCGTCAACGTACACCCTTCCGCCGCGCCTGCAAGCGCACCCGCTCCAATTCCCGCTTTTGCTCTGCCGTCATCAGCTTGTTGATCTTGCGCGGGGCCCCGCGCCGCACCTCATAGCGACGATCCGACAGCACCCGCACCCAATACCCATCGAGGTCGAAGAACCCGCCGGCCACCTTGAACAAGCACCCGCGCGGCTCCCGTTCCAGGACGCGGGCATTGGTCAGCCCGACCTTGCCCTTGCCCTCCAACGTCTGCGCAGGCTTGCGATGATCGGGGATCATGTCGTCAGCCTCGATCCGGGCCGCCAGTGCCCGGTCGCCCCGATGGGCCGGTGTCTTGGGCGGTGTATACGCGGGCTGGATGGGCTGCGAAGGGGATGAGGCTTTCTTGAAGAAGGTCACGCCTCAGCCTCCACCGTCACCGTGAACGTCCCGTGATCGTTCGACGCCGCCCAGCACAGGCGCGGCACCTTGCCGGGGTTCTGGGTCATCCACCGCTCCACCATCGCCCGCACCCGGTACGACGCCATTTCCGCTTCCAAATCCGCCAGCGGCGACACCTTCCCTAGCAACCTCACGTCCTCCGGCCACTCCCACCTTGAACTCATCTTCAACTGACTATCCGGCATCGCGCAGCCACCCATCCATCGTGATCTGTTGCGCCTTGATCAGCCCCTCGGATCTCGCCTTTTCAAACGCCGTGTCTCTGCGGGCTCTTGCTTGGGAACGATGGTCGCCACAGGCCCAGAGCGTCCCGCGATACTTCTCAGGTATGTCCTTGGCCGCGCCTGGGAACCGAAACCCAAACGCCGCCGCACATCCGCATTCAAAGCACTTGTGGTTCATGCGGTGTGTCCTTTTTGCCACTCGAACTTCTGGGGGTCCTGCATTTTGTCAGGGGTGGTCGGGTCGCCTCCGTATGGCCCGCGCAGTTTTTCCCCTGCCCCCCTCCGGCCATTGCCACGCGAAAAAAACCTGCTGGAAAAGGTCTCACTCATGCTCGATGGTCACGTCTTTTGGCTCTGCTGATCCACTCAGGCTGATGTTGATGCTCACCTCACGCCCGCCACCTGTGGCTGGACTACTCGGGCTTGCCTCCACCTCTGCCTCAATGCGCGCTATGTCCAATAGCTTGGCTGCTGCCAGCTGCCGCACGTTCTCGCTCTTGGCTGATTGCGCCAGCTTGATCGTCTGCATCAAGCCAATCTTGCCCGCTCGAACGGTGTAGGATGTAAGCCTTGCTCGAACCGCTCGTTGCCCAGTATCGCTATTGAGGAACCGCCAGACGGCTGCTTTGTCGCTGTATTGCGCGAGTTTTGCGATCTGAGCGTTATTGAGCTCTGTGAGTGCGCTCAGTGTAGCCGCGACGTTCTGTTGCGCGGTTAGCTCTGTGCCATCTGGAAGCGTTGCGCCTCCGATTGCGTCGAGGTCGATGCTGGCTTCTTCGAGCGCTTTATCGAGGTCGGTGAGTGTGGCTGGTGTATTGTCCATGCTTCAAGCGCTGCGCTTGTTTTGCGATCATGGCAAGCCTTACTCGGACTGGATCGTCGTCGTGGTCCACGTCGTCGTTCCTGTCCTATGGATGAAGGTTTCCGCGTAGCTTGAGGGCCCGCTGGGCACATGCTCGATGATGATGAGCTTGCCCCTAAGTCCCCATCTTTCCGCGCTTCGTCGCCGAACCTGTCAATTAGGCAATATTGCAACACTGCCGCAAGGCATTGAATTGATTGCAAAGAAAGTTGGGCGATGCCCGCGTGGCGGGCCGGGCTACTCAGGCTAAAGCCCCGAGCCAACAAGTTGTCTCGGCCATTCGGTGAGTATCCCTATCGCGGGTCAGTTCTCCATCACCCACGTCTGCACAAGCTGCTTGCTTAGAAGATGGCTGAACCGGGCCATTGAGGCCCGCCCCATCCAGACCCGTCGACTTGGGACACACTGATCAACCGTCGGTGTCACAAATGGCCTCGTCGGGGACATGGCTTTTCTAGGTGCTGGTCCGGCCTCCGCTTCCGACTTTTGCAAGCAAAAGCTCGTCCACTACAGCCTGACCAGACCAAGAAGCCAGTCCCACTCCGTCGGCCATGTACCCCCCACCACACACACATGAGGGCGGAAGGATAATTGCATTAAGCCTGCCAATTCGCGCCGCCTCAAGGATCGCCGCCGAACCAATCTTTTTCCGACGCTCATCGAGCGTGGTTAGGTCGGTCCTGTTTCCTGAGACCAGGCTGCAATCGACCCTTCCTCGCAAGAAAAAGATTGCCCCGACGACGCCCAGCAGAGCTGGCGCTTCGCGTCCTTGACCCGACACGAATTGATAGCCGGGTGTCAGCATCTTCCGCGCCCCTGTGCGGTGTCGGAGGACCAAGCAAAAAAACCAAAAGGAAGCTGAAAATGACCATCCACGTGAACACCTTCACTGCCGTAGCCGTCCACCTGTCGGACCGCGATCTGGACGACATGCTGCCGATCACGGACAGCCTTATCGACTACGACGACGATTTCAACGCGCCGATTCTGCCCCAGACAGGCGGGCTCATTGGCAAGCCGGTCAGCCTGCAACTCGATGACGAGGTGCTGTTCTGATGACCGATCTCTACACATTGGTGGCCCTGTTCTGGGCCGCCCTTGCCGCCCACCAAATTCACAAAGCCCTGAAGTAAGGACAAGGCCATGACGAGTAACGAGTACAGTGCGATATTGCACGCAATGGAGATGAACGGGGATCTGATCGAAGAGATCGAGATCGAGGTCAAGCTGCTGGACGACCAGCTGAAGGTGTTGCGCAAGGACCTGCGCACCGCCCGCATGACCAACCGGCTGTTGGCCGCCCGTGTGTGGTCTCATGACCGCAAGGTCGGCGCCCAAGGTGCGATCCAGAAGGTTCGCGCCAAGATGCCGAAACTCCGCTTCAAGATCGAGCGTTAGAAGGGCGGGGCATAAGCCCCGCATAACTAAAAAACGAGAATAGGGTGCTGGGCACTCAAAAAAGAAAATCACAAAACACAAGCTGAAAAGGAAATACCCAATGGCTGACGCAATGACAAAAGCTGAAATCGAAGCGCTGGTGAAGTTCAAGGCAGAGCAAGACGCTGCTGCGGAACAGGAACGCCTCGCCAGCCGCTCGCTGGAACAGGTGTTCCTCGACGAGTTCACCGCCATCACCGAGGGTGAGAAATCCCCGATGCACATCATGGAGGCGCTGGCGACAGTCGCGGCATTCTTCCATGACGACGACCCGGAACTGACCTTCGACGCCACGGACGTGCCCGAGGGTAAGGAGTTCTTGGCGCATCCGAACATCGCCCAATACAATCAGGGCGGCGTGATGGGCAACCTGTGCTATCAGGCCGACATGATGCGCCAGCGCGAAACCAAGCGGTTCCACTGGCTGCGTCAGAACGCGGCCAACAAGCGCCACGCCTACGCGGGCGGTGAGATCGACACGCACGAACTGGAGTTCGCCGAAAAGGAATACGGCCGCTGCAAGGTCGTCACCCGGCCCATCGCCGAGGATTGGGAGAAGGCAGTCAAAACCGCCTATCTCGTCCAGACCGGTCAGGAATGGACCAAGCCGGTCAAGCGGGACACATCCGCAACCACCGAGGACTTGGATAGCCGGTTCGCGCACAGCAAGTCGCGCTCGCGCCTGTAACCCTCAACCGCAACGCTGCCCCTTCCGGTTCGCCGGAGGGGGCTTTCACCGTTTCACCTGATGCGTAGGAGGCATCGAAAATGGATAGCGCAATCGCCCGGCTTTTTGGTATCATCGTGAAGTTCGACGGGGCTAGTTACCTGTGGCACCCGGAGAAGGGCTCATACCAGCTGCTGAGCGATTGACCCGGCGTCCACGAGTAGCGCCGCAAACGAACAATAATCCTGATTATGTTAAAGACCTGATTGAATGAAATCAGTGACTTAGACGAATTTCGCGTGTTCGCCAAAAACCGCGAAATATTATTACTCAAGCCGAAATGGTAAAATGTGCTTTGTTATCAGTATCTTGAGTAAGGGAGGGTCAGAAATGGCCCTCCCCCATCCCCTAAAATCGGAGGACCGAAATGAAGTTCGATTAGACGCATAGCGGTGAAAGTCCGCGCGGGCGTCGTGCCCATTAGATTTTCGCTGATTTTATCAGTCAGACTAGAGCCGAGAGGCTGGCCCAAGTGACCCTGAACAAATGCGCTCCCCCTGCATAGCTGACGGGCACAGACGACACATCGACGACTGCACGTCGCTAAGTGCAACGCGGCAGGACCCCGCGCAACAAATCGCTCCCAGGGCTGAGGGACAGACGCCCACCTCATTCTCCCCATGATTGACGTGATCGCAAAACAAGCGAACACATGGAATCACCCCCTGCGAGCGCACGCCCACCAGAGGCACCAAACAGCGCCGCATAGCTGAAAAAGGAATGCCCAATGGCTCAACGAAAAGGGCTGTCGATCTGCGACCTTGAGAAACAGGTCGCGGAACAGATCATCGACCTGATGAAAACCAAGGGTCTGTCTTGGACCCAAGCATGGCAGCGCCCCCGCCCCGCCTGCAACGGCATCACCGGCCATGTCTATCGCGGCACCAATGTGCTGACCACATGGCTCTGGCTGATGTGCAACGACAAATCCGACCCCCGGTTCATCGCGCGCTCTGCCCTGTTCAACAAAGACCCCGAACAACGGGTCGGCAAACTGCGCAAAGGCGAAAAGGGCATCCCCATTGTCTTTTACAAGACCGTGGAGAAAACGGACGAGAACGGCGACGAGGGCCGCTATCGCTTCGCCCGTGTTCACTGGGTCTGGCACGTGTCCCAGATCGACGATCTGGACGAGGCCAAACTGGTGGAACCCGCCAAGGACCCGGCCCCCGAGAACGAGATCGAGCGGATCATCGCCGTGGACGAGTGGATCCGCAACACAAAGGCCAAGGTGCGCCATGAAGAAGCCCGCGCCTACTACCACCCCTGCGCCGACTACATCAACATGCCGAAGCCTGACACCTTCTATACCACCGAGGGCTATTACGGCGTTCTGCTGCACGAGCTGACGCACTGGACCGGCGCGGATACCCGGCTCGACCGCAAAATCAAAAACCAGTTCGGCGACCATGACTATGCGTTCGAGGAACTGGTGGCCGAGATCGGCTCCGTCATGCTGGGCACCGAGCACGGCATCCAGATCGGGCCGCGCGAGGACAATGCCGCCTACATCAAGTCGTGGATGAAGCGCCTGGGAGAAGAACCCCGGCTGATCTTCGACGCGGCGCGCAAGGCATCCGCCGCCGTGGACTTTCTCAACAACCTACAACCTGCCGAGCAGAAGGAGGCCGCATGACCCGCGCTGAACGCGAAGAACGCAAGCGCCTCATCCGCGAGGGTGAGCGCCGCAACGCCATCATCGGCCTCTATGAAGCCCAGCCGCAGATGATCGCGGCCAAGCTGCAAGAGGTTGCCGACGAAAACCAGTGGGAGAGTGACGATGCCCTATCTTGAAAACGGAACCGGCTTTCGCAACCGCGACACATCCGCCGCCGCAGCTGCTGCGATCGCGCCCAAGTCCGGCACGATCAAGGCCCGCGTTCTCGCCGAATATCACGCCCACCCCTTCCCGCTCACAGCGGATGAAGTGGCAAAGCGCCTCGATCTTGAGTTCATTTCCGTGCGCCCCCGCGTCACCGAACTGGGCAATGACGGGCTGCTGAAAGACAGCGGCGCGCGCAAGATCGGCCGCTTCGGCAAGGAACAGATCGCATGGGAGATCGCTTGAACACCATGCGCGGCATGGCGGTGCTGATCATCGCCTTGCGGACAGGGCGCGTCATGATCCCGCCCTTCCCCAAACACATCGAACTGGCCGTAAAGGCCCTGACGGAACGACTAAAAACCCAAGAAAAAGGGAAACGCTGAAAATGTTCTCACTTCGCACTGACCTGCTGATGGCCGTGGCCGAGGCCCGCTCGAATGAAGAAACCCGCTACTATCTGAACGGCGTCTTTGTCACGCCCCGCATCGACGAAAAAACCGGCTATGGCGCTCTGATGGTGGCAACTGACGGCCACATGATGCTTGTCGGTTACGACCGCTGGGGCAATGCCCCGCGCGACGCCATCTTGTCCTTGGACTTCAAGGCCAAATCCCTGAAAAAGATCGGACGCGAAATTGGCTTTCGTCGGTTGATTGTGGAAGAGATCAGCCCTTCACGCCCCGCTGTGGCCGAAGTGTGGAGCGGACAGGTCAAAGCCGCTTTGAAATCCCGGGAAACAGATGTCGAGTATCTACTGGCGCGCGAAATTCCGGGCGACTTCCCCGACTGGCGGTGCGTCGTCCCAAGCCCTGCCGCTGAAAGTTCAGGTGGCGCAGACTATGGTTGGGGTAGCAGCCTAATGTCGCGCACCACAAAAGCGTTCAAAACGCTTGGGGCTATTGGCCAGCACCTGTCCTTCAATCAGAACTCGCCCAATGATCCCGCTCTTGTTCAACACCCAGACGCCAGGGATGAACTGCTTGCCGTTTTGATGCCCCTGCGGATCGACCTCATGAACAAAGCATCCCGACCCGACTGGATCGAAAAACCCGTCGCCTTGGCAGCGGAATGACCTGCCGCGACTGCAATGACACTCAAATGGTCAGGGACGCAGACGGGTGGACCACCTGCATGTGCGTGCCCTGGCAACACTTTCGGAGAATGAACATGGCAAAATCCATCGCTGAAATTCAAGACGAGCTGACACAAGTGAAACAATCCATTTCGGATTTGGGCTATATCCGCCCGATCGCGTATCTTCAGGTGCACCCCCGTGGAGACCGGTTCGGGTCCTTCGTCCACGGCTCTATCGAAAACGATTTTGAAACCACCATGGGGTCACACCTCTATGCGGACAGCGTTGAGGACCTGCTGGACAAGATCAAAGCGTATGTCTCGGATATGCCGGATCAGAACGCGGCGGTTGTCGCGAACTTCCAGAAGTCTGTCGCGCAACTGTTGGAGCGCGCGAAAGACCTTGGTCTTGAGCACAAGCCTATCGAGGCCGCAATCAACCCCCTCACAGATCTGATGAAAGCCCTGTCGGAAAACATCATCACCGACCAGAGCGCCGTGGCCGCAGAATGACCGACAAAGTTTGGCTCTTGGAGCGCACCGAAGAAGCCGGTCAGTGTACCGGCTTCCCATCCGAAACCAAGGTTCTCGCAATCTTCACGAAGAAACCGGACTTGAAAACAGTTGCCCCAATGATGGGCTCCTGTTTGAGCGGCGATATGGGCGAGGCAATCGGTCAAGTCGCAACGCTGATTGACAAAGGCTCCATCGAAATTCGCTGGGATTTGTCGTTCGAGCTTTACCAAGTCCCCTTAAATTCGAGGCTAAAAAGCGAATGAGCGGTCACTGGAAGCACCCGCCCAAGCGCCGCAAATGGCTCGAACGCAATCTGCACAACATCATTGATGCCGCCCTGATCATGGTCCTGATCATGATCTGGGTTGGCTATCTCATCGCAATCAAGGATCTAGGTCTATGAACGCTGAATTTCGCCCCCTGAACGCAACCCAACTGCTGATCGACGAACTGGAGATCGCCCCCGAAAACCCGCGCTCCGATGAAACCGTGGACGCTCTGGCCGTCGCTCATCTGGCCGACAGCATCGAGGCCATTGGCGTCCTGACGCCCCTGATCGCCTACGGCAAAGACGACAAGTGGTTCGTGACCGCTGGCGGTCGTCGTCTGCGCGCCATTCGCCTGCTGGACGAAGAGGGCCGCTGGGATGCGAACAACAAAATCCCGGTCACGGTCATGGAGTATGAGGCCGCGATTGACGCCGGTGACGCCGAGCAGCTGACGCACCAGATCATGTCCGATCTGGACACGATCAAGGTGTTTGCGCGCCCCGAATACGCCAAATACACCGATCAACAGCTTGGCGCTCTGGTCGGTCGGTCGACCAAATACGTCACCCAGCGCCGCGCCATTCTGGGCCTGCCTCAAGAGGCCATCGACGCGCTTTACGCGACCGAGATCACGGTCAGTCAGGCGGCGGGCCTGACCTACTGGGTCGATGACCCAGACGGGTTCGCCGAAGCGTTGGGCGACTGCAAAAGCAACCGCCACTACGATGGCGACGATCTGCGCCGAGACTTCGAGCGCCGCTGTTCGGCATGGTCGAAAAGCCTCCCCGCGACATTGGTCACGCAGGACGAATACCGCGAGGCCGGCGGCAAGCTGCAAGGCGACCTCTTTGCCGAGGACCAGTTCATTCTGAGCCCCGAGGTGTTGGACCGGCTGGCCCGCGCCAAGGCCCAGACCATCGTGGAGGAACGCTTCCCCAACGCGGTCGCGGTCGTGCATGTGGACAAGCTGCCCGACAATTACCGCACCCACCCCGGCGTCTCTCAGATGACCGCCGAGGAAGATGCGGAGTGGGACGAAATCGGATATGATTTCTACACATGGCGCAGCGCCGAGGACTATCAGGAACAATTCGAGGCCATCGAAGATCCTGATGAACAAGCGCAGCAGAAACAGCTCTATGCTCGCTGGCAGGAACTGCGCGAGAAGGCGAAGCCGGTCTATCCCGACAATCTCGCATCGCTTCTGATCGTGGCCTATGAGTTGCGCACCTGGGGCGATGATCCGATCCGCGTCATCGAGCACATCATCCCCGATACGACGCTGGAGCGTGAGGCTCTGATCGACCGCGGCTATATGGAGCGCCCGGCGCCCACAGACGCCGTTGAACCTGACGCCCCGGCTGAACCCGAAGCGCCGCAAATCTCGGCCGCACTGGAGCAGCGGATCAAACGCATCAAGGCCCATTGCGTCCGGCAGGACTATATGAAGCGGCCCAATGATGTGTTCGAGGAGTTTCTGGTGCACATCGCGGTTCCGTCCTACTTCGAAAGCCATTTCTCGTACCGGCCCGAGCCGACCGAGCATCTGGGCACGGGCGACCCCGCGCCGATCTTCGGGTCCGCATGGCAAAAGGCGGAAGAACTGGATGCCAGAGACGAGGACGCCCTGCGCGCCCTGAAACCTGCCGAGCAACGCACGGTGCTGGCGATGCGCATTCTGAACTGCCTGCGCTCGACCCACCTGCCCATGCAGGTCACGCCCGCACTGTTGCGTGAATACGTCGCTCTGGACGCTGACTTTTTTAAGTCATACAAAATAGCAGGGATGACTAAAATGCTTGCGCATATTACAGGCGAAGAACCGGACAGCTTTGCCAACCAGAAAGCAACAGGACTGGCCGACACTCTCGAAAGACTCTTCTCCGAAAACAAAGATTGGTTGCCGCTCGGCTTCTGACCAGTTAGGGTCACAACCCGTCACATTGGGTTGTGACATTTTCAGCTTACTGGCGGGCCCTAGTGGTCCGCCCTTTTTGCTGAAGGGGTTATCCCCATGTTCCCCGAGAAAATCTCACCCGGCCAGCTGGCCGAGCTGTTACGACGCGTCAATCTCGTGATGGACGCCTTGAAAATGTCCAGGGTGGCCGTTAATTCCATTGGTGCATTTGTCGAACATCCCGGCCCTTGGTCGGCGTCCGCCCTGTCCGAATATATCGGCGTTCGTCGTCCAACGCTTCTGCGCCATCTGGCCAGATATGAAAAAAAGGGACTGGTCCAACATGACGCCGATGGCTGGCGGACAACTGATCTCGGTCAGGACATGGCTCATGCGTTCTTCCTAGAGTTGTACGACCTGACGTTAGGTAAACGAGATTCGTTTAGCGCGGAATATATTGCGATATTTGCATCCGTAACGGATGCAGACCTCACCCAAGCACGGCAGAAAACCTTTAATTTTCCGCCGTTTAAGTAAGGGTGTCCAAAATGGACACCCTCATGCTTGCCTTTGAAGTGTCACAGTGATTTTCAGCCAAAAAAAAGAAGGCTGAAAATGAAAACGACCACACTTAGAACAATCGTGACTCAACTTGTGTCTGCGATTGACCTCTCGTCTGCGACCCATCTCACAGAAATTGTTTTTGAAGGCGAAGCTGTCTACCTTCGAACAAATCACGCGGGCGCATCCCCGGATTGCCCCGCATCTGCAACCAGTGAGGACCCCGTAAGCCAATGGCTCGCAGCCAATGACCCGGATGCCGGTTAAAGGCATTCACCGCGTTAAAAAGCCCCTCGCCTCCGGTCAGGTGGTGCGTCACCACTACGCCTGGCGCGGGGGGCCTCGGTTCTGGTCGTCCACCGACGGCTGCACAGAAGGGTCCGCCGATTACTGGGCGGCCTACCGGGACGCCTGCGCCGCGCGAGATCGCTCAACCGGCACGTTCCGGCAGGTGATCCGCGCCTTTCTCGACAGTCGCGAGTTTGCCAAGCTGGCCGCGCGCACCAAGCGCGACTATCAGGGCAGCATCTATCACAAGGACGGGATCGACGCGCGATTCGGTGATGCGCCCCTGGGCGTGTTCAACGACGCCTCGATCCGCAAGATCGTCTATGCGTGGCGCGACGGGTTCAAATCCGACCGGGTGGCCGACGCGCGCAAAACCCATTTGGTCAGCATCGTCAACTGGGCGGTGGACAAGTCACACCTCAAGGTCAACCACCTTGCAGGCATGAACAACCTCTACACGTCCGACCGATCCGAGATCATCTGGACGCCCGAGGAAATCGACCTGTTCCTCGATGGCGGTGAGATCGAGCGCGGCGGGGATCTGGTTCAGATTGCCCGCGCGCCAGACTGGCTGCGGCGTCTGTTCAACGCGGCACTGGAAACTGGCCTGAGACCCGGAGATCTGATGATCCTGTCCAAGAGCCACATCCAGCACACCAAGGAAGGCCGTCGCATCTTCATTCGCACCGCGAAGCGCAAACGGCTCGTCTCGGTGCCTGTAACGCCGGGCATGGGCGAGATCATCGACGCCACGCCCAAAGACCGCCTGCGCCTCCTTCTGGGCGGCGATGGCAAGCCCTATAAATCCGTGGGCTCACTCGGTCAGGCCATCAGCCGACGCCGGGATGAGTGCGGCATACGTAAGGAGTTACGCCTACCCGATACACGCGGCACCGCCGCAACCCGGCTTTACCGCGCCGACGCCACGCTGCGCGAGATTTCCGCCCATATGGGATGGAGTGTCGCACACACGGCAAAAATGATCGAAACCTACGTCATGATGTCCGCCGATGCGTCGGACAGCCTGCTTATCAAATTGTCCCGTGATGGATAGAATCGGGAACAAAACTGTAAACCGAGGTGTAAACCGCGTCACCCGGTCGAAAAAAATTAGCCGCTAAGTCATTGATTTTAAATGGCAGGGGCAGCAGGGTTCGAACCCGCGACCTACGGTTTTGGAGACCGTCGCTCTACCAACTGAGCTATACCCCTAAGGTGGGCATCAGATATGCCAGCCGCGCGGCGGACTCAAGAGGCTTTTTCAGATTCCGCCGCTCTAAACCCATGCGACAAACAAGTTGCGCATGGCGTTGAGTTCTATAAGACACAATTTGCTTGGCAGAAGGACCCCGCTCGTGAGTATCCGCAAGAAGATCGCTGATAGTGAAGCCCTGTTGAACTGGGCTGCACGGCGCATTGCGTGGTATATCCGGCTGGTCAATCGCAACACCGAATGGCAGCGTATTGGCTATGAGGAACTGGACCAGTTGGCCGAGCAGGGCGAACCGGTCATTGTGGTGCTGTGGCACCAAAGGCTGGCGCAATCGCCCTATTTCTACCCGCTGGACAAGGGGCCCATCTGCTCCATCACCTCGTCTGCTCGAGCCGGCAGCATGGTTGGTCGCGTGCAAAAGCTGTTCGGCATGGACACGATCGCCATGACCAGCAAGAAATCGAACAACATTGCCGTATCGCGCGAAGTGATCGGCAAAATGAAGCAAGGCATTTCCATCGGCATCGCCGCAGACGGTCCACGCGGGCCGGAAAGGGTGTTGTCCACGGTGCCTTTAGTCTGGGCGAGGACCTCAGGCAAGCGGGTGTTCGGGATTACTTTTTCCGCGGAACATGGTCGCGAGGCAGGCACATGGGACCGGTTGCTGATGCCGCGCCCCTGGCGCAACAAGGGCGTGTTTCTGTGCCGAGAATGGACGGAAACCGTGCCGCGCAAAGCGTCTGACGAGCAGATAGAAGATCTGCGCCTCAGCCTTGAACAACATATGAATGACATCACGGCCGAGGCCGACCGCATGGTTGGCCGCGAGCCTTGGTCGCCGTCCTAACCGCCGCGCAGACGCTGCATTAGGTAAACTTCACTGCCTTCGGGGATCGGTTCCGTCAAACCGGTTGCGATGACGCGTCCGTCGATGGCGATGGACACGCCCGCCTCAATTGGGCCTTCCAGTTGCGGATGCGTCCTGACCAGTTCCCGTAGAAGATCGCCGGTGGTTTTGGCCTCGACCTCCACCACCTGCTGACCCCCGGTCAAAGACCGGAGGCCGGACCAGAGGTGGACCTCAACCATTGTCCTTGAGCGCCGCCAGAATGCGCGGCGGGGACATCGGCAGTTGCTTCATCCGCACGCCAGCTGCGTTGGACACAGCATTGGCGATGGCGGCCAAGGGCGGCACGATGCCCGTCTCACCCACGCCGCGCACACCGAAGGGGTGGCCGGGGTTGGGCACTTCGACGATCACCGTGTCGATCATGGGCAGGTCGCTGGCGACCGGAATGCGATAGTCAAGGAAGATCGAGTTCTGCAACCGTCCATCCTCGCAATAGATATATTCCTCATTCAGCGCCCAGCCGATACCTTGCGCGGCACCGCCCTGGAACTGGCCCTCGACATAGGTCGGATGGATCGCCTTACCAGCGTCCTGAATGACCGTATAGCGGGTGATCGTGGTCTTGCCGGTTTCCGGGTCGACCTCGGCGTCAACAATGTGGGTGCCAAAGGACACACCTGCGCCTTCGGGCGTCGCCTCAAAATGGCCCGAGATCGGACCCCCGGTGCGTCCCATTTTGGCAGTGATATCTGCCAGCGGCATCGGGTCAAAGTCGCCCGCGTTCGGGCCCGAAGGCACGGCGCAACCGTTTTCCCACTTCACGGCTTCAACCGGGATATCCCATTTGGCCGCTGCACGTTCGCACAGTTTTTCGACAGCATGGCGCGCCGCCTTGATCGTCGCCAGACCCGAAGCATAGGTCACCCGGCTACCGTGGCTGACGTCATTATACCCCAGCGTTGCGGTGTCTGCGACGGTGACACGGATGTTCTCATATGGAATGCCCAGCACCTCAGCCGCCATCAGTGCCATCGACGCGCGCGAGCCGCCAATGTCGGGCGTGCCCACCATCAACTGGGCTGATCCGTCTTCGGACAACGCCAAGGTTACCGAGGTTTCACCCCCGTGGTTGAACCAGAAACCGCAGGAGATGCCGCGTCCCTGCCCTGGCTTCAACGGCGCCGAATAATGCGGATGTGCCTTGGCGGCCTCAAGCGTTTCGACCAGACCGATGCGTTCATAGCGCGGGCCATAGCTGGCCTTGGTGCCCTCATGCGCGGCGTTCTTCAAACGCACCTCAATTGGGTCGAGGCCCAGCTTGTTGCACATCTCATCAATGACCGACTCGACCGCAAAAGCCCCCATCGGCGCGCCCGGCGCGCGATAAGCGGCTTGCTTGGGACGGTTGGCCATTACGTCATAGCCGATCTGTTTGACGTTGGTCAGATTATAGGCCGCAAAGGCACACATGGCGGTCATATCGCCCGGCGCACCCGGGAACGCACCGCCTTGCAGACGGAACTCGCCGCGTGCTGCGGTAATCGTGCCGTCATTCTTCATGCCAATCTTGATATCCATCGAGGCCGAGGCGGTTGGCCCTGTCGCCCGGAACACTTCGGATCGGGTCATGACCAGCTTGACCGGGCGGTTCGCCTTGCGGCTCAGCGCCAGCGCGACCGGTTCGATGAAGACCGTGGTCTTGCCGCCAAAACCGCCGCCAATCTCGGACGCAGTTACGCGCAGCTGCGAGGTCTCAATTCCCAGCAACGCCGCGCAGGTCTTTTGCGCGATCCAGTGGCCTTGGGTGGTGCACCACAGCTCACCTTTGCCGTCATTGCCCAGTAGGCCAAGACAGGCGTGCGGCTCGATATAGCCCTGATGGGTCGCCTCGGTGACAAAGCTGTCTTCGAGGACCAAATCTGCCTCGGCAAAGCCTGCGTCGACATCGCCGTGACCGCTTTCGTGATACCGCACAACGTTGGGGTGCATCCCTTCGGGCACGGAATAATCTGCCGCACCTTCGCGGATAACCGGCGCATCCGGGGCCATCGCTTTGTCTACGTCGGTCACATGAGGCAATACCTCGTACTCAACCTCAATCAGCTTCAGCGCATCCCGCGCGGCCAGTGCCGAGGTCGCCGCCACAGCAGCCACCGCATGACCATCATAGAGAGCTTTCTCACCCGCCATGACGTTTTCCAGCACGTTCCAGAATTCGCCAGCCAAACCCGGCTTGAACGGCACGTCGGCGAAATCAGCGCGTGTCACCACGGCTTTGACGTCTTTCAGCGCCTCAGCCTTCGATGTGTCGATTTTCACGATCCGCGCATGGGCGTGGGGTGAGCGCAGGATCGCGCCATGCAGCATGCCGGGCGCAGACATATCCGCGCCGAACTTGGCGCGGCCCGTCACCTTGTCCAACCCGTCAGGGCGGTTCGGACGGGTGCCGACAAAAGTGAAATCCGTTTTACGATCGTCCAGAGCCATTACGAAGCCTCCCGCAATTCTTCTGCCGTTTCCATGACGGCGCGAATGATCTTGTCATAGCCGGTGCAGCGGCAGAGGTTACCCGCCAGCCAATACCGGGTTTCTTCCTCGGTCGGGTTGGGGTTTTTCTCCAACAGCGATTTGGCCGCCACCAGAATGCCCGGCGTGCAGATGCCGCATTGCAGGGCTGCATGTTCGATGAATTTCTGCTGCAGCGGATGCAGCACGTCACCATCCGCGATACCTTCGACGGTTTCGATGGTCTTACCCTCGGCCTCAGCGCCCAGCATCAGGCAGGAACAGACCAGACGGCCATCAACCGTGACCGAGCACGCGCCGCAATCGCCAGTACCGCAACCCTCTTTCGCGCCGGTCAGGTTCAGCTTGTCGCGCAGACAATCTAGCAGGGTTTCGCGCGGGTCGCACAGAAAATCGACCTCATCGCCGTTCACGGTGGTCGTTACGTGGAGCTTGCTCATGCTTTCTCTCCCTTCGCGCGGGCATAGGCGATTTTCGCGGCGCGCTTGGCCAGAACGCCTGCGACCTCGGTGCGGAATTCGATCGTGCCGCGTTTGTCGTCGATTGGGTTACAGGCGGCCGATGCCGCAGCCGCCAGCGCGTCCAACGCAGCATCGTCCAGAGTGCTGCCGATGATGGCCTTGGCACAGTCTTCAACCAGCAGGACAGTCGGCGCGACCGCGCCCAGCGAGACGCGGGCCTCAGTCACGGTATCACCGTCCAGACGCAGGCTGACACCCACGCCAACAACGGCGATGTCCATCTCAGTGCGCGGGATGAACCGCAGATAGGCGTCGCCAGCGTTGTCTCCGCGTGCGGGGATTTTCACAGCCGAGATCACCTCACCCTTGGACAGCGAGGTCTTGCCGGGTCCGGTTGGGATTTCCTCGACAGCCACATCACGCGTTCCATCTGGGCCAGTGACAGAAACGGTCACACCAGCGGCAACCATCGCAGGCACCGAATCCGCCGCCGGAGAGCCATTGCACAGGTTTCCGGTCAGCGTTGCGCGACCCTGAACCTGGGTCGATCCGATCAGGTCCATCGCTTCGACCACGCCAGGCCAGTCGCTGCCCAGCTCAGGGTGCTCGCTCATCTCGGCACCTGTGGCAGCAACACCCAGTGTCCAACTGCCGTCCGCGTTGCGCGTTATATCGCTGACGCCGTCGATCTTTTTGATGTCGATCAGCGTATCGGGCGTGACCAGTTCCGAGCGCAACTGCACCAGAACGTCCGTGCCTCCGGCCAAAAAGCGGGTGACCCCCTTTGCGTTTGCAGCCAGAGCCGACGCCTCGGCAAAACTGGCGGGGCTGTGATAATCCATGAAAATACCTCGCACCTGTTGATCAGGATTCACTAGGGTTCGCTGGGGACGTTAGTGCAGCCGTGCCGTAACGTCCATGGCCAGAGCGACCAATTTTTGCGTTTCAGAATTTCGTTTCCCAACCTTGGCTCAGAGGTCGATCTCGATCACACCATCCGGCTGTGCCGCCCGGCTTTGACATAGGATGATAGCGCTCTCACGTTGTTTTTTGGACAAAACGAAATCGCGGTGTTCGACCTCACCCGAAATCACGCCGCATTTACAAACTCCACAGATGCCATCGGCGCATTTCACATCGACGTGAATGCCAGCCTCGTTCATCACCTGCGCGGCGTCTTTGTCGGCGGGTACAGTCAGATCGCGGCCCGATTTTGCCAGCCGTAGGGTGAAGGCGTGATTCTCATAGTCCGGCTGTTCCGGAACCGAGAAATACTCCAGATGCCGCGCCTCGTCGGGATATCCTTGACGCTCAGCTGCTTGCATAACTCCGTCCATAAAGCGATCAGGACCGCAGGTATAGACATGCCATCCATCCTGATACCCCTGCAGGATTACATCCAAATCGGCCCGTGTGCCTTCGTCCGAGAAATGATAGTGCACGTGATCCGCCCAAGGCATCGCTGCCAGATCCTTCAGATACCCGGCCCCGGCACGGGTACTGGCGGAATAGTGAAGCTCGAACGGTTTGCCCAAAGCATGCAGACGGTGGGCAAAAGCGATCATCGGAGTGATGCCGATCCCGCCGCCCATCAAGAAGGTCTTCGTTGCGCCCTCGTCCAGTTCGAAATGGTTGATGGGTTTCGAGATGAAAACTTTCCGCCCCTCGTTGAAAATGCGGTGCAGCAGGGCTGAGCCACCGCGTCCCTCATCCTCGCGCAACACACCAATCTGATAGGTGGCGCGGTCGGACGGATCGCCGGACATGGAGTATTGCCGCAGGAATTCCGGCGCGACCAGCACATCCAGATGCGCGCCCGCCGTCCATTCGGGCAAGGGTGAGCCGTCCAGCGTCGAGAATTCGTACTTGGTCACATCCGCAGTCATCTTGTCGACCTTGGTCAGTGCGACGCGCATAACCGGGGCATCGCCCGCGATGGTATAGCGGTGGATCACCGACAGATCGCCCGCCGCTTTGCGCGCCTTGTATTCCTCGGCCGTGACCATGGCCTGATAGGCTGCGATCCCAGCCTCGCGGTCCATGGCGAACGGATAGGGCCAGGGATGCGGGGCCAGATAGGCGGGGTAGACGGCCAGAGTCTGATCTTCGTATTTCAGGTCTAGGTCGGTTTGCAGATCGCGCCGGTTCAGCGGGTGGTCGGTCGGGCGATAGGCGCCGTCCGGTTGCAGCTCCAGATCCCACCACCATTTCTTGATGTCGTTCAGCCCGCCATTGCCCACGGCATCATCCAACCGCGCCAACGCGGGAGCGGCCTTGGGAATATTCATAGCGGCCCAGCGGAAGGGGCGTTCCTTGAAGATGCCCTCAAGGTTCCAAGGGCAGGTCTTCATACACCGCCCGCACATCGCCCCACCCGGCGTGGTCACCCGGTAGGTGGCGCATTTTTGGCTGTCAGACTTCCAGATCTCATAGCCGTTGAACATCAGCTTCGGCCCGGCCGTGATCGCACCCGAAGGGCATTCGCGGGCGCATTTGTTGCAGCTTTCGCAGAAGGTTTGCAGGCCGAAATCGATGGGCTTGTCATGCGCCATTGGCATATCGGTGGTAACTGCGCCGGATTTCAGGCGGGGCCCGAGGTAAGGGTTCAGGATCACCTCTCCGATGCGACTGACCTCGCCCAAACCGGATAGTAGCAGCAGCGGCGGCTGCAACACCTCGCCATCCATCACCGTATGCGCGCGGGCCTTATAGCCCAGATTGCGGATCTGTTGCGCGATCACTCCACCCAGTAACGAAAACCGCAGATAAGCGCGCATCGACTGCGCGACACTGATCCAGTCATCGCCGCTGGCGCCCTCCATCGTCTCATAACCCTGGTCGATGATCATGCTGATGGCCTGGTCGTGAGGCGGTGTGATCTCCTCGCCCGTTGCATCATGCGAGTACCAAGCCCAGTCCGGGCACCGGCTGAGACCCACCGCATCGACCCCCAGAAAATACGTTGCTGCCTTGATATTCGCGGCGTTGCGCGCGGCATCGGTCGGCCTAGCAGTGTCAGCGCTTTCCCCATCCTGCAACAGCACGAACGCGCCCAGCGCGCGGCGTTGTGCGGTACTGGGCGCGGCCTTGCGCACGTAATACCCGCCCTTGGCCCCGTCTTGCAGATGCTTACCCATATCCCCGAACTGTGCGCGGGCGAACATATCGGCGCGCTTGGGGACGCGGGCCACGTTTTCCTCATCAATATAGGTAGTGGGCGCATCAACCCGCCTGAGGTTCTCAAACGGGTGCGCCCCGTCCACATAGCGCCGATTGGCATAAGGATCGCGGTTCAGCGCGTTCTTGGCAAAGCCCGCGCCCAGGCACCACGCGGGGCCTTGAGTACGAAACCACGGCTGCTGCGTCATGGGTTGCAGAGGCTGATCGTGTGCGATCTCCATCTCGGTCGTGACCGCAGCCAGTCCGAACCGTTTACCCAGCCACGGCGCGACCAGCTCTCCGTCTTCGACCGAACACAGCCCCGCCGCGACGGCCAGCTTACCCAGATCAACCTCAGAGGACATGACCGTATGCGCCCGCGCATCAAAGCCCAGAACGCGCAGGTAGTTGGCCACGACCACCGCATTCTCGGTCGCCAGCAGACAGGCGCGGTGATCCTGCGCATCCATGATCCAATCCGCGCCGGTCTCGTTGGGGTCCGGGTCGCGGTTGTGTTCGTACAGAAAGACAATTGCATGGCGATGGGTGTCCATCGGGCGCGGCGTGGCCTCCATGCTTTCTTTGAGATCGGCCATGATCAGGTCGATCCCCGAAGCCAGCGTCTTGGTCTGCCGTGTCTTCAGCGCATGGGCCAGACGGTCAATATCGGGGTTGCGGCGGGGTTCGGTCAACAATGCCTCGCGCGGCAAAGAACCACACCCCATCATCGAGGCATCATTGAAATAGCCAAACGCTTTTAGATGGTTGGCGCGCTCGGTCACGTCAGCAGGCACCTCGGAGACCACAGGATTCACGAACCCATCGCGGATCGTGTCCAGCATCGCCTGAAACTCCCCCATCGCGTTGACGATGCTTTCCGGGCGCTTGGGGCGATGAAAGCTGAGCGACTGCATCGGCGGCACCGCCGACAGATCAGGCATTTCCGCTTGCCGTGCCAGCCGCTCTGACGGATAGCCGCCCATGTGAACGGGCCTGTTCTTGTCCGAGAAAAAGCGGATTGCCATCCTGTGCCTCCTGTTGAGTTCAGCTTTCCCTAATCCGCCATGGACCTCAAAACCATTCATGAATAATCATAGATGGTATGAGTAATATTGATTTTACCGATCTGGACGGCAAGGTCCTTCGTGTCTTCCTGACCATTCTCGAGGAAAGCTCGGTCTCGAAGGCGGCCGACCGGTTGGGCGTCACGCAATCGGCTATCAGCCATACGCTGGCTAAGCTGCGGCAGGTTCTGGGCGATCCGCTATTCGTGCGCTCGGGCCAGGGCCTGACCCCGACCGAGCGCGCCTTGGCGCTGAAAGACCCGGTTCAGCATGTTCTGGACGGGATGCGCGCCCTGACCGAAGACCGCCCCTTTGATCCGCAAGCCGAACAGATGCAGATCCAGATCGCCACCAACGATATGCCGCGCGAGTTGATCTTTCCCACTCTGCTTCGGGCCGCGCGATCTGAAGGCATTGGCCTGCATCTGGGGTTCATCCCATCGGGCGTGCCGGACCCGGACCTTCTGCGCAGCGACCGATGCCAGTTGATGTTGACACCGCTTCCACCCGACGGGCCGGACATTTTTCAAAAACGCATCCTCAGCAGCCCGCTGATGATCTTCTATGACGCCGCACAGCGCAAACCGCCGGACAGTTGGGACGTCTATTGCAGCACCGAACATGTCGAGGTGCGGTTCGCCGATGGTCGAAGCTCGCGCGCGGTGATGCGCGGCGTGGATCAAAACCAGATCAGACCGCCCACCGTCACCCTGCCCCATTTCAACGCCATCCCGTCCTTTGTGAAAGGCAGCGACCTGATCTCGACCGACACCGCCTTGATGAAACGCGGGCCGTTGGCGGCGCTGGATTGCGCGCCGTTGCCTTTCACGTGTGAGGAGGTCTCGATCTACATGGTCTGGCACCAGAGATCGGCGAATGACCCGGCCCATCGCTGGCTGCGCGGCCGGATCGAACGGATTGCCGCCGCACTATGAAGGGGGCGGTTTAGAACCGGGCTTTGATGAGATGCGTCAGCGCCGCACCGGTCTCAAAATATGCGCGCCGCAGCCCGGTCCAGCTTTCGCGGTATCCCTCAACTGGCGGAACGGGCAGGAGGGCGGGATCATCGCGTAGCAAACTGTCGGCCATCTGGCGACCAAAAACAGTCCCCGGCCCGATCCCACGCCCTGAAAACCCGTGCGCCGCCAGCGCATTCGGGCCGATCCGCGTGATTTTCGGAATGTGGTCCGAGGTCATTGCGATCCGCCCGTGCCAACCTTGCACCAACGGCTGGTCGGCCAGCTGCGGATAAAGCGCCGCTATCTTGCGTTTCGCCCACGCCTTATGGGCACTGCTTCCTGCATGACCAAGCTCCCCCATCGCGCCGATGATGAACCGCCCGTCCTGATCCAGCCGGAAAGACGTCATGATCAACCCGGTATCCCACGCCCCTTCGCCCCCGCGCAGGATACTGGCGCGCAGGTTGTCCGACAAAGGGGCCGTGGCAAACTGGAAGTAATAAACCGGCACATAGGCGGGCGCGGTATCCGGCATGCCCCGGTGATAGGCATTCGTGGCCTGTATCAACGCCATCGCCCGGACAGAGCCTTGGGCTGTTGTCAGGGTCCAGACATCGCCATCATGGGACAGAGAGAGAACCGGGCTTTCCGTAAAAACCTGCGCCCCCGCCTGAGTCGCGGCGCGGGCCAAGCCGCGCACATAGGCCAGAGGCTGAATCGTTCCCGCCCGCGGATCGAAAAGCGCCCCGTGAAATGCTGCGCTGCCGGTGCGTTGCCCGGCCTGATCGGTGCTCAACAGTTCCACCGGCGCGCCTGCCGCCTTGAGCTGCGCATGGCGGTTTTCCAAGTCCCTGAACCCCGCCCCCGAATGCGCGCAATGCAGGGTGCCGTTGCGGACAGGCTCGCAATCGATCCCGTGCAGCGCGATCAGGTCGAACACATCCCCCGGTGCAGCGCCCAAAAGGTCGATTAGGCGATTGCCCGGCTCAGCCCCGAGATGCGTCCGGATCTCGTTCGGTGGCAGCCATAGCCCCGCATTGGCAAAGCCCACATTGCGACCCGACCCACCATGCCCGATCTCATGCGCCTCCAGCAGCGCCACCGACGCCCCCGATTGTGCCGCCGTCAAAGCCGCCGAGCAACCGGTATACCCGCCACCGATCACGGCCAGATCGACCGTCAGATCGTCGGTCAGAGGGGTGCTGTCCACATGCTCGCGGCAGGTGTTCAGCCAGAGGGACTGGTCATGGTCGCTCACATCGGGCTCCTTGCGCATGCGCGGATCATCAGGGCTGCGTCAACCGGTTGCAAGCGAACGCTGATCTTCTCGCCCCATAGCGATCAGAAAGGGCTGTGCGTCCTGCTGCGCCTGAAATGCCGCTTTGTCGGACATGCCCTTCCAATCGGCCAGAACCAGCGACTGCGCCACCGCCCCACCCAGGGTTGCCCCTGGTCCGGTGACGATGAACAGATCGGGCGCAAACTCGCGCGCGGCAGTCTGGATGGCGCGGGTGAAATCATAGGTATCGGTGACTTGATGCCCTAGGGTGTAGTCCCACAGCGCTTGGGTGTCCGTCGCCCCTGGCCACCAGATTTTTCCACGCCCATCGATCAGAGGACGTTCGGGCGGGTCAAACATATCCGCAGACAAACGCGCCCGCCCTTCGGCGGCCACCGGCGCTTGTAGCGCAGTGTGAAACGCGGCGTGGTTTGCCAAGCGCATGGGAAAGCGATCCTGCACAGTTGGTTGCGCGTGTTCAAACGCGCTTAGGCCGGCCTCATTACCTGCCAGAACCAGCATACCGCCCAGATCGATCGACAATGCCAACTCGTGCCCGTCCAGAGCGTCAATCCGCACGACATCGGCCAACAGTTCAGCCTTGCGCTCGGCGTCGTTCGACCAATCCTCTCGGGCGAACGGATACACAAGCTGCCCGCCGATCAGGTGGTCCTGCATCAGCGGGCCCATGGTGTTCACCACGCGGAATCCGTTTTCTGGCGTGACCGCGCCGCCCGCCGCCAAAGCGATGTACCACCCCATCGAGTTTCCGGTGACGGCAACGACTTCGATATCAACCGCCAGCGACTGCGCATCGGCCAGCGAGGCTGCGTAAATCAAAGGCGACGCGATATCGCCACGAGAATACGTGCTGATCGTATACCGACCTGCACCATCCAAGGCCGTGACCCCTTCTTGCCCTGCCTCTGCGCGAATTGCGTCAAACTGGGCAAACAGCTGCATCCGGTCAGCATGATGGCGATGCAGATAGCCCAATTCGGGTTTGTTGTATGTCCCCCGACCGGGGCAGATCAGAACAGCGGTGCGGGTCATTGGCGACCTCCGGTCAGGTTTAATGCGGCGGCCACAATCCCGTCTTTCGACGGCAAGGGCGCAGCATAGGCGGGGCCGGTTGCTATGAAACTGTCGTCGGCGACAACACGGGCGATTGGAGTGGCCGGACTTTCTTCGGCGAAGAAAGTCATCAGCGCCTCGGACTGGCTGCCGGTGCGGCGGCATTCGTCGACGATCAAAACATGCGCGCATGTTTTGGTAGCCGCGCGCAGTGCATCCATCGGCATCGGGGCCAACCAGCGCATATCCACAATCCGCACCTTCAGCCCCGCCGCTTCCAACTCGGGCAGCGCCTGTTTCGACAGGTAATGCCCGTTGCCATAGGTCACGATGGCCAGATCTGTACCGTCGCCATGCACACCCACCTCACCTGGCGCAATCCGCCGATCCGGCGCGGGATAGTGGGTCATCCAGCCCCCATCCTGCGCCCCATGCAGGTCACGCATGGGATAGAGCGCAATGGGTTCCAAAAACACAACCACCCGTTGTTCCTTGCGCGCCAGGCGGACGCATTCGCGCAGCATCTGCGCAGCATCCTCGCCGGTCGAGGGGCAGGCAATGATCACCCCCGGAATATCGCGCAGCACGGCCAGCGAGTTGTCATTGTGGAAATGCCCGCCGAACCCTTTCTGATAGCCCAGCCCGGCGATCCGCACGACCATCGGGTTGGTGAATTGCCCGTTCGAGAAAAACGGCAGCGTTGCGGCCTCACCCCTGATCTGATCCTCGGCATTGTGCAGATAGGCGAGGAACTGAATTTCGGGGATCGGCACAAACCCGTTATGCCCCATGCCAATCGCGAGGCCCAAAATCGACTGCTCGTCCAGCAGCGTGTCTATCACCCGGTCAGGCCCGAACCTCTGTTGCAGTTTTTGCGTGACGCCATAGACGCCCCCCTTGCGACCTACATCTTCGCCCATGCAGACGATCTCGCCATGTTCCAGCATCAGATCAGTCAGCGCCCAGTTGATCAGGCGGCTCATGGGCTGAGGGTCATTCATCGCCCGCATATCGCCACCAAACGCCTCAGCGCGCGCCTCGGCACTAGGGCCATTGGTGGGTTTGCAGTCGCGTTTGGGCGGGATCAGGCTGGCCATCACCTCGGCGGCGCCGCCCAGATGCGGGCGCGTAGCGGCCTCGGCAGCGATGCGATCGGTGCGGGCGCAAGTATCCTGATATATCTCCAGCACCTGATCCGGCGACAGTGCCCCGGCCTGATCCAACAGGCGCACAGAATGCAGCAAAGGGTCATTGGCCTCATCCGCTTCGACCTCGGATTTAGGCATGTAGGTGGTGGGTACGTCAGCCCCTGCGTGGCCGTAGAGACGCACGGTCTTCAGGTGCAGGAATGCGGGTTTGCGGCGGGTGCGCACATAGTCGGCGGCCTCTTGCGCGACGGCATAGGTCTCGTAGATATCCAGCCCGTTGGCCTGAAAATATCGAATACCGGGGCGATGCTCCATCGACGCCTGTATCCAGCCCTTTGGCGTTTTGACCGAGATGCCGATTCCATTGTCCTCACACACAAACAACAAGGGCAGCGGCGTCGATTGCACGCTGGTCCAGCCCGCCGTGTTGATCGCCCCCTGCGCGGTAGAGTGATTGGCCGAGGCGTCGCCGAACGAGCACATGGCGATCCCGTCCTCGGGCAGTTCGCGATGCTCAGGTGCGTGACGCCGCGCCGCGCCCAGAGAATAAGCCGCGCCGACCGCCTTGGGCAGATGGCTGGCAATGGTCGAGGTCTGCGGTGGGATGGTCAGCGCTTTGGACCCCAGCACCTTGTGCCGTCCGCCCGAGGTGGGGTCTTCGGAAGAACAGGCAAAACTCAGCAGCATGTCCCAGGCGATCTGCTGACCCGGCACCTGCTCAGCGCGGGCGATTTGAAAGGCGGCGTCGCGATAGTGCAGAAACGCAATATCCGTTGGGCGCAGCGCATGGGCCACGGCCGCCATCCCCTCATGCCCGGATGAGCCGATCGTGTAGAACCCCTGCCCCGCCTTCTGCATGGCGCGGCTGGTGCGATCCAACGCGCGGCTCAGCACTTGCGAGCGGAACAGTGATACGGCATCGGCGTCGCTCAGACCGGACCGGGGCGCGTTGCCTTCGGGAAAATCGCGCGCGGCAACGCGTTTGAGGAAGTTCTCATGCACGATCTGAGCGCGATCCATCTGCGCCTCCGTCCTATTGTTGTCGGATCATGGGCGCTGCCGTGCCCTGTGATCCCCGTTGTGGCCTATGAACGGCCGGGTCTTCTGTTACAGCAATAATCGCGCCCACGATTGGCGGGCAAGACCTCTGCCGGATCATCGCCGCCGAAGACCGCGTTAAAACGCATCAATCTATCAGGCTGGTGCAATCGAAATGCCAGTGATAATCCATCCGAAAGGTATGAGGAATAATCATATGATCGCCCCCCGACGCTTCCTGCCCTCCATCCCGTCCCTGCTGGCGCTCGAGGCCGTGGACCGCCTTGGCAGCGCCTCTGCAGCGGCCGAGGAGCTGTCGCTGACACAAAGCGCAATCAGTCGCCAACTCAAAACAATGGAGGAACAACTGGGCGTCGATCTGATCCAGCGCAGCCAGATGCGCCTGCATCTAACCCCGGCAGCCAAGGAATATGTTCAGGTCGCACGCACCGTGCTGCATCAACTGGCGCAGGCGTCGGTCAAGCTGAAAGCAAACCCGAAGGGCGGGTCGCTGAACCTGTCGATCCTGCCCGCCTTCGGCATGCACTGGCTGGCCCCTCGCCTTCAGGATTTTGCACGCCGCCATCCCGAGGTAACGGTGAACCTCAACACACGGCTCCGACCCTTTGATTTCGAGGCCGAGCATTTCGACGCCGCCATCCATTTTGGACAACGGGATTGGAGGGGCGTCAATTACTTGCCCATCATGCGCGAAGATGTCGTACCAGTCTGCGCCCCGTCGATCCTGCCAGAGCGGGCGGATCGCATTGACTGGCTGCTCAGCGCGCCTTTGCTCCACCTCGAAACCCGCCCGGATGCGTGGGAGAGATGGTTTGCGTTTCAGGGCAAAGAGGTGTCTGGGCTTGGCGGAATGCTGTTCGACCAGTTTTCGACCATGGGGCAGGCAACCGTTCACGGGTTGGGTGTGGCTCTGCTGCCGAGTTACCTTGTGGAAGATGACATGCGCTCAGGGCGTCTTGTTCCCGCTTGGCACGGTCCGGGCGTCAGTCTGGGGGATTTCTACTTGGTCTGGCCCCAATCCAGGGCCGAATCCGAGCCGTTGAAATCCTTTGTTGAATGGCTACGCGGACAGGTCGGGTAACCCAAACCTTAAACCAGCACGCGTAACAACAGTAGCAAACTGCGCGGCCTTCGGCCTTGCGTCCTGCGGACGGCAGGGGGCCGGGCAGGCGCGGGCTCTGCC
>NZ_JBQFOV010000012.1:0-135183 GCF_056533885.1 Ruegeria sp. F12
ATTGAATTGCCCTTTTCCGGTTGGGCCCAGCGCCGCGTTAATCGCGCGGCGCTGTTGCGTTTTGCGGGAGCGTTCGTCTTGTGCCCTCCGCGCCGCGTCGCAGACGCGGCGCTATGCCCAACGCTGTAGGCGCCCTCGGGAGAGGGCGCTCTCAGGGGCGGGAGCCGTTCAGGCTTTGATGACCACGTTGGGGGAAACGACGTCAATCCCCAGAGCCTTGCCAACCGCATAGTAGGTTAGCTGACCTGCATGGACGTTCAGACCGGCCATCAAGTGCGGATCGTCCTGGCAGGCCTGTTTCCAGCCCTTGTCAGCCAGAGCCAGCATGAATGGCATCGTCGCATTGCCGAGGGCGATGGTCGATGTGCGCGCCACGGCACCGGGCATATTGGCAACGCAGTAATGCATGACGCCATCGACTTCGTAGATCGGATCGGCATGGGTGGTGGCCTTCGACGTCTCGAAACAGCCGCCCTGGTCGATGGCAACGTCGACCAGAACCGCGCCGGGTTTCATGGTGGACAGTTGCGCGCGGGTGATCAGTTTGGGTGCTGCTGCGCCGGGGATCAGAACCGCGCCGATCACCATATCGGCCGTCTGGATCAGCTCGGCGGTGGCACCAGCGGTTGAATACTGGTTCTTGAACTGCCCGCCGAACACGTCATCCAAATAGCGGAGGCGAGGCAGCGAACGGTCCAGAACCGTCACATCCGCGCCCATGCCCGCGGCGATTTTGGCCGCATGCGTGCCGACCACACCGCCGCCAATCACAACCACTTTTGCGGGCCCGACACCTGGCACGCCGCCCATCAGCACACCGCGTCCGCCATTGGCTTTTTGCAGCGTCCAAGACCCGACCTGCGGGGCCAGACGCCCGGCAACCTCGGACATAGGAGCCAGCAGCGGCAGGCCGCCGCTCGCGTCCGTCACTGTCTCATAGGCGATGGCAGTACAGCCCGAGGACAGCAGGTCATGGGTCTGATCCGGGTCGGGGGCGAGGTGCAGATAGGTAAACAGCAACTGGCCTTCGCGCAGCATCTTGCGCTCACCTGCCTGAGGTTCCTTGACCTTGACGATCATGTCAGCGGTGGCGAATACCTCGGCGGCGGTGTCTACGATCTGTGCACCAGCAGCGACATAGTCGGCATTGTCAAAGCCCGAGCCCAGGCCCGCGCCTGTTTCGATGATCACCTCATGACCCCGCGCAACCGCTTCCTGCGCAGCATTCGGAGTCATGCCGACGCGGAACTCCTGCGGTTTGATCTCTTTTGGGCAACCGATTTTCATTTGGTCTCTCCGTTCATAAACTGCCTAAAGAATGGGCAAACTGCGCTGCAATTTCTGTGAAACTCTGCCTGTCCTGGCGGTTTTTTTCGGGAGAATTTCCTGTATGATGCGCCAATCACGCAAAGGAGTTGCGCCCATGAGCCTAGATACGACGGATCGAAAGATTCTGGCCTCGTTACAGAAAAATGGCCGGATGTCTAATGCAGAGCTGTCCGAGCAGGTGAATCTATCGCCCTCGGCCTGCCATCGTCGGGTCCAACGGCTTGAGGCTGAGGGCTATATCCGCAACTATGTGGCCCTGCTGGACGCACGTAAGATGAACGTACCGACCACGGTGTTTGTCGAGATCACCTTGCAGGGGCAGGCCGAAGAAGTTCTGGACGCGTTCGAAAAAGCCGTTGCCCGTATCCCCGATGTGCTGGAATGCCATCTAATGGCCGGGACGGCGGATTACATTCTGAAAGTCGTGGCCGAAAATACCGAGGATTTTGCCCGCATTCACCGCCAATACCTTTCGCGCTTGCCGGGTGTGGCGCAGATGCAAAGCTCATTCGCGCTGAGAACTGTGTTCAAGACTACGGCGCTGCCGGTCTGACGTCAGGCGGGGCCGGGATAGGTGAACAGCGCCAGATGCGCGGCGTTGAAGGCGAAATGCATCAGAACCGGCACCCATAGCCTGTTGGTCGCGTAATATCCCAATCCGCATCCCGCGCCCAAAATAGCTGCGAACACGACAAGCGCCGGGCCACCGGCAAAATGCACCAGCCCAAACAACAAGCTGGCCGCAGCGATACCAAAGGCCGCGCCGAGCTTTGAGGACAGGGCCGATTGCAGATAACCGCGAAAAAAGGCCTCTTCCGCCAAACAGGTTAGGAACAGGTTGGACAGCGCAAAGATCAGCCACCAATGTGGCAGACCAACCTCGGGGCGCACCGCTTGCTGGGACAGGCCTAGCGCAAATAAAGCGGGCAAGGTCAAAATCCCCAGGATCAATGGCGTTTTGCGAATAGCGGGCAAGCCTGCATTCTGTCCGGGCCAGACCAGAAGTGCGGCGAACAGAACCAAAGGTTTGTCCAGATTCATATACATGGAGAAATCGGTACTTCCGGGTCCGGCCTGCACGTGATCAAGCACCAGAAGATTGTTGAACCCCGGAACGATATGCGCACCCAAGGCCACACACCATAAGATCAGCGCGAAATGGCCGGGCAAAGACCAAAGCCCGGATGTGCGGCGCAGCGCTGCGGCCCCCGCAAGCCCGGCAATCGCGACCATTAAGGCGCTGGCTGAAACCAGCCCCTGCGCGAAGGCGACTGTTCCGAACAGGCTCAGCAACGATGCGCCAAGACGCCATCGACCGGATATCGCGCTGATCTGAGCGGCGATCAGGATGAACCAGGGCCAAATAAGGGGCAGAAGGGAAAGGAAATACGCCACAGGCCTCTCGCGGTTTTGACCCGGCCTTGATGCAGCAACAGGGTACGTTGATGCAAGCCGGCGGAGTGCAACCCATTGGCTATGCGGCAATTCCGTTGCTTGCATTTGGGCGTTTTCAGGTCCACATATTTGGAAAGGGTGCCGTTTCCGTGTCCGACCCGCGACCTTGCCGTAACGGTCCGATGAGCATAGGAAAGGGCTTTCATCAATTCATCTGATGACATCAGGCGGTTACATGCGCCCGATAGGGTCCGAACCCGGTTACTAGTAAGGAGCAGACCTTGGCTGACGAATACAACGACGCCCCCAAAGACTGGCTTGAGGCCGAGCTGGAAGACACGCTAGACGAAGATTTCGAGATCGAGTTTAGCGAGCCCATGCTCTCGATGGAGATCCGCAAGATCTATAAGGATCAGCACCCTGAGATGCTGGACCGCAAGGTCTATTTCCGCAACCTGCTGCGCCTTCAGGCTGAACTGATCAGGGTGCAGGATTGGGTACAGCATACCGGGGCCAAGGTTTGTATCCTGTTCGAAGGGCGTGACAGCGCGGGCAAGGGGGGCGTGATCAAGCGGATCACCCAGCGTCTGAACCCTCGGGTCGCGCGGGTTGTGGCTTTGCCCGCGCCCAGTCGCCGGGAACAAAGCCAGTGGTATTTCCAGCGCTACGTTCCGCACCTGCCGGCGGCGGGCGAGATCGTGCTGTTTGACCGGTCATGGTACAACCGCGCGGGCGTCGAGCGGGTCATGGGTTTTGCCACCGAAGATCAGGTTGAACAGTTCTTTCAGGATGTTCCCGAATTTGAACGGATGCTGGTGCGCTCGGGCATCATTTTGCTGAAATACTGGTTCTCGATCACCGATGAAGAACAGCAGTTGCGATTCTTGATGCGTATTCACGATCCGATGAAACAGTGGAAGCTGTCGCCGATGGATCTGGAATCCCGCATCCGGTGGGAGGCTTACACCAAGGCCAAAGAGGATATGCTGTTCCGCACCAATATCTCGGAAGCGCCGTGGTACATCGTCGAAGGCAATGACAAAAAGCGCGAACGTCTGAACTGTATCGAACACTTGTTGACCAAGATCCCCTACACCGATGTACCGCAGGAAAAGGTCAATCTGCCGGATCGCAAGTACAACCCCGAATATGAACGTCGTGTTCTGCCGGATGAGCTGCACGTGCCCAAAATCTACTGATCCTGACGCCCCTGATGTTCCGGGGCGTTTTTCTTTGGGCCAGAAACGACAAACCCCCGAGCGATGCGTCGGGGGTCGTCAAATAGTGTCATCCAAAGCTGGACGAGCGGGGTTTTAGAGCAAACCTTCGCGCTGTGCTTTCTTACGTGCCAGTTTACGGGCACGGCGGATCGCTTCAGCTTTCTCGCGCGCTTTTTTCTCGGACGGTTTCTCGAAATGTTGCTTCAGCTTCATTTCACGGAACACGCCTTCGCGCTGCAGCTTTTTCTTCAGGGCACGAAGCGCCTGATCGACGTTATTGTCGCGAACACTAACCTGCATGTGGTTGTCACCACCTTTCTAGATAGAGTTGCAAGGAAATTGCAGGAAGTGGCCGTATAGCAAAGCCGTTCTAACTTGTCTAGTACTGGTGCCAGAACCCGGAGAACCGCCATGACCACCACTTATGTAGACGCAAAAGAGCAGCTATTGAATGCGATGCTGGACCATGTCCCGTTTGACGGATGGTCGGAAACCAGCTTTCGCATGGCCATCAGTGATTGCGATATTGATGAGGCGCTGGCCCGCTCAATCTGCCCCCGTGGCGCGGTCGATATGGCGCTGGATTTTCATGCCCAGGGGGATGCGGCCATGGTGGAACGCTTGAAAACTGAGGATTTGAGCGATCTGAAGTTCCGCGACCGTATCGCCGCTGCGGTCCGGTTTCGCCTACAGGCCGTCGATGATAAGGAACTGGTGCGCCGCGGCATGACGCTGTTTTCGCTGCCGATGCATGCGGCGGATGGGGCGAAGGCGATGTGGCAGACCTGCGACCTGATCTGGGACACGCTGGGGGATACCTCGGATGATGTGAACTGGTACACCAAGCGGGCGACGCTGTCGGGGGTCTATTCCTCGACCGTGCTGTTCTGGCTGGGGGATGATTCGCCGGATCATCAGAAGACGTGGGAGTTTCTGGATCGTCGCATCGATAACGTCATGCAGTTTGAAAAGCTCAAGGCGCAGGTGAACGGCAACCCTCTGTTCAAACCTTTCCTTGCGGTTCCGAATTGGCTGGCCGGTCAGGTGAAGGCTCCGATGAAGATGCGGGCTGATCTGCCGGGAATGTTGAACCCACGCAAGTAGCACGTAAGTGTCTGGGCCTTTCCGATTTCGCCTGCTAGGCATTGCGCCAAGGAGGACTTGCCTATGACCCAAATGATGCGCGCCGTTGAAATCACCAAGCCCGGCGGCCCGGATGTGTTGCAACTGACCGAACGCCCAGTGCCCGAGCCCGCCGCTGGTCAGGTGGTGTTGAAAGTGGCCTATGCGGGTGTTAACCGCCCGGATGCTTTGCAGCGTGCGGGCGCGTATGATCCGCCTCCGGGCGCGAGTGATCTGCCGGGGCTTGAGGCGTCGGGCGAAGTCGTTGCCCTCGGCGCAGGGGTCGAAGGTGTCGCCATCGGCGATCAGGTTTGCGCCTTGTTGCCCGGCGGTGGCTATGCCGAATACGTTGCCACGCCCGCTGCCCATTGCCTGCCGATGCCAGAAGGGATGGGCCTTAAGGAGGCTGCGTGTCTGCCCGAGACCTTCTTTACCGTCTGGTCCAATGTGTTCACACGCGGCGGTCTGAAAGCGGGCGAGCGGTTTTTGGTTCACGGTGGGTCCAGCGGGATCGGAACAACGGCGATCCAGCTTGCAAATGCATTCGGCGCACGGGTCTTTGCCACCGCCGGATCGGCCGAGAAATGTGCCGCCTGCGAGAAACTGGGGGCCGAAAAGGCGATTAATTACCGGGATGAGGATTTCGTATCCACCATGCGCGCAGAGGGCGGGGCGAACCTAATCCTTGATATGGTGGGCGGGGACTATATCCCGCGCAACGTTAAGGCTCTGACCGAGGATGGGCGGCTAGTTCAAATCGCCTTCCTTCAAGGCCCCAAGGTCGAGCTGAACTTTGCCATGATGATGGTGAAACGCCTGACCCTGACCGGCAGCACCCTTCGCCCGCAATCCGATCTGGCCAAGGCCAAAATCGCCCAGGACCTGCGTGAGGCAGTCTGGCCGCTGCTGGACGCAGGCAAGGTTGCACCGGTTATGGACAGCGAATTTGATATGGCCGAGGCCGCAGCGGCCCATACGCGGATGGAAAGCTCGGGCCATATCGGCAAGATCGTTCTGAAAGTGGGCGGCTAGACGCCATCAGCCTGTTCAGGCCACGGCGCGGCGGTAGAGATGCCATGTGGCGTGGCCCAGAACGGGGATCACCACGATCAGCCCCAGCAGCAGCGGGATCGCGCCCAGGATCAGCATTCCGACAACGATGAAACCCCAGCCCAGGATGACGGCGGGGTTCTGTCTCAGCACTCGGACCGACGTCACCACAGCAACCGGCAGCCCGACCTTGCGGTCCAGCAACAGCGGAAAGCTGACAACGCTGACCGCAAGCGCGATCAGGGCGAACAAAAAGCCGACCGCGTTGCCAAACAGGATCATGGTCCAACCCGCGCCGGTCGTGAAGGTCTGGGTCAGAAATGCGCCCAACGACTCTGGCAGATCAGGACCAAGGGTTCGCACATAGATGCTCTGCGCCACCATCAGCCAGATCAGAAACAACATAACCAGATAGAACCCCAGCGCGAGAATGGCGCCGAAGGAAGGTGAGCGGAATACAGACAGCGCGTCCAGCCAATGCGCCTCGCCGCCCTTTTCACGGGTGCGGCTGATCTCATAGAGGCCAACGGCGGCTACAGGGCCGATCAGCGCGAACCCTGCGACCAGAGGGGCCAGCAGAGGGATCATGTTGCGGTCCAGCCCCAACCCAAACATCAGCAAGCCCGCAATCGGATAGATCAGCACGACAAACACCGCATCCGCGCGGGTTTCCAGAAAGTCGCGACCCCCGGCCTTCAAACATTCCCGCAGGTCCTGCATGGTCAGATCTCGAACAACTGGCAGTTTTCGTGTGTCGGCACTGCCAAGGCTGTTGACGCTTTCCGCGATGTGATCGCTGGTAGCGCCAAGATTTCGCGCAGCCCAGCTTACCGGGTTTCCAATCGTTTTCGCCATCGTCATCCCCTCCTCTTTTGCGGCTTGGCGCAGCAGAGAGAATCCGGCATCGGTTGCCCTGGGCCGGACCCGCCGGCAACGCTTACCCCCGAGTATAGCACAGTTTTTCCCGATTTGCGCCGGGTTGCGCTTTTGTGCCGATTGCGCTGCGTCACAAGCGTGTTAGCTTGTCGTCAGGGTACAGGAGGTGAGTATGCAGCAAACGGCACGTACAGTCGTCATTCACAAACATGGTGGCCCCGAGGTTCTGACCCTCGAAGATCGCCCGGTGGGCGAGCCGGGACCGGGCGAGGTGCGCATTCGTCATCGTGCCTGCGGACTGAATTTTATCGACGTGTACCAGCGCGCGGGTCTTTACCCGCTTGAGCTGCCACACGCGCTGGGAATGGAAGCCTCGGGCGTGATCGAGGCAGTGGGCGAAGGCGTGACCCATCTGGAACTCGGTCAGCGCGCGGCCTATGCCGCAATGCCAGCCGGGGCCTATTGCGAGGCGCGGGTGATGCCTGCGGCGCAAGTGTGCCCGCTGCCTGAAAGCATCTCATTCGACACGGCTGCGGCAATGATGCTCAAGGGGATGACGGTCGAATATCTATTTCATCGCACGACGCCGTTGAAGCGCGGGGATACGGTTCTGTTCCACGCCGCTGCCGGAGGTGTAGGCTTGATCGCCTGCCAATGGGCCAAATCCGAGGGGATTAAACTGATCGGGACCGCAGGAACGGACGAAAAATGTAGCCTCGCCAAGTTCAACGGGGCGGCGCATTGCATCAACTATCGCACCGAAGACTTCGCCGAACGCGTGGCCGAGATCACGGGTGGCAGAGGCGTGGACGTGGTAATGGACTCGATCGGAGCGGATACGTTCAACGGCTCGCTCGACAGTCTCAAGCCACTGGGGATGATGGTCTCGTTTGGCAATGCATCGGGCTCGGTACCGCTTATCGACATCGGCATTCTGGCCAAGAAAGGCTCGATCAAGATCACACGGCCCACCTTGTTCACGCATATTGCCGATCACAGCGTTTGTCAGGCGATGGCGCGCCGCCTGTTCAACAAAGTTGATGGGGGCGAGGTCAAAATCCACATCGACCAGCGTTTCCCGCTGGATCAGGTGGCCGAGGCGCATCGCACGCTTGAGGCACGCAAGACAACGGGCAGCACCATCTTGGAACTATGATCTGACATGGCCCCGACTTTTGGTCGGGACCAAGCTTGTGCGCAAGGAATGGGTTAGAACCGGTATGCGGCGCGGGCCTGAAAGGTGGTCGCATCGACGTCGACGCCGGATGAATTGAAGTCGTTGAACTCGTGATACAGGATTTCGCCACCGATGCTTACATTCGGGGCAACGATCTGTTCGTACCCGGCACCGATGAACCAACCATCGTCACTGCCCAGATTATCGGTTCCGGCTTCGGCAAAGCCGCCGATGCCATAAAGCAGCCCTTGCGATGTGACTTTGTAACCCGCGCGCGCTTTGATGCGCCAAACATCCTCGACCGTGGCTGCGCCACTCAGATCAACGTCTGTCCAATCGTAGTCGAAGCCGCCGCCAACAACCCAATCGCCAAGATCGTAGTCATAGCCCAGAATGATGCCGCCAATCGCACCGTCGCCGTCGATGCCCGAGATGTTTGTGTCGATATCGGCATATCCGACTTGCAGACCGCCATAGAAGCCCGTCCAGTCGCCTGAAGATTGCGCAGCGGCTGATCCCGCCGCCAGAAACGCAAGGCCAGTGGCCGCCAAAATCTTTTTTCTCATGTCGTGCTTCTTTCCCTCAGCTCGGTTTATTGCGCCTTTCCCGGTTTGGATCGCGCACTTGCATATTTGAATACGTTTGAGCGAAGGGTTGGATCACTCGGTGATTTAGCGAAGGAGGGGGTTTTCACCGAACCGACGTGGCAGAGGGGCGTCGTGCGGTTGAAAGTTTGCTTGCGGAAGGGAAACTATCTACAGATAGCTGTCCAACGAAAAACGGCGGCAGATTTCTCTGCCGCCGCCCTGAGGGAATCCGTGAGTGGATTATTGAGCTTGCAGCTCTGCCGGAGTTTTGCCGGCAATGTCTTTCCAGTTGGCGTCTGCGCGCTCGTTAAAGCCCGGGATGTCGCCTTCCCAGCGTTCCTGAATGTCGGCCGACAGGTTCAGGTACAGCTTGTTGTCAACGATTTTCCAGTAGTTCGGGTCGCCGTCAAACTTGAAGCCCATCGCGGTGCCGAATGCGCAGTAGCCGCCATATGCGGGCAGGTAAGCTTCGGGGTTTTCTTCAAATGCAACTTTGTTTTCTTCCGAAGCAAAGCGGTACAGCGCATCGTTGTGCAGTGTGGTGATGCGGTAGTCGCCCTTGGTGGCTTCGCCAACGGTGAAATAGGCAACCGGGTCATAACCCTGCAGCGCCAGGCCGGTCGAGCTTGCGTTCAGTTCAACGCCAGCGGCCAGAGCCGTGCTTGCAACTGCGACGGACAGCGCAACGCCGCCGATGAGGGATTTGATCTTGTTCATGGTGTTCACCTTTCGTGAATTGAGCCACCGGACGACACAGTAATTGTATCTGGGCAACCCTGTCGATTTTGTTCTGTGCGGTCGGTAATTGGCCGTCACGACCCCGAAGTGGGGGCCGGTCTGATCACGTTCAAAACAATCAAATGTGATCATGAGGTAACAAACGCGTTTCGCCCATGAATAAAGGGCGATGCTTACTTTTCGGGCTGAAAAGAAATCACGAATTCAGTGACTTTTTGTGCCGACATCTCACAGGGGCGCAGCAGGGCGCCGCTGTTTTTGGTCAGATAAAGGTTCAGGCTGATATAGTCCGGCCCACCGCGTTCACGGGCCACCAGTTTGTGGGATTTCCCACCCGCCAACTCGGATCGACTGACGACATAGGATTTGGCGCCGCTCTGCCCATTAGACGTGCCAAGAGGGATTGCGAAGAATGCGGTCAGAAACGTGTCCGAGGCGGTCAAGACTGACCGATTTTTGGCTCGGTTCCAGCTTTGATGCGCGCGATATTGGCGCTATGGCGCCAGTAGACCAGCAAGGTCAGGATAACACCCAGCCCAAATGTCGAGGACTCAGTCAGCACCATGATCCAGATTGTCGACATCGCCGCAGCCATCAGAGCCGCGAGAGACGAGATGCGCCAGATCAGCGCCGTCACCAGCCATGTCAGGCAACAGGCTACGCCGACGCGCCAATCCAATGCCAGCCACAGGCCGAGGAAGGTCGCGACACCCTTGCCGCCCTTGAACCCCAGCCAGACCGGAAAGCAATGGCCCAAAAACGCGGCCAGGGCGGCGATTTGAGCGGCGTCTTCTCCGGCCAGTGCGCGCGCCAGCAGGACAGCGACCCCGCCTTTGGCGGCGTCAAAGATCAGGGTCAGCGCAGCAGCGCGTTTGTTCCCGGTACGCAGGACATTGGTCGCGCCGATATTGCCCGAGCCGATATTGCGCAGATTTCCCAGCCCCATCACCTTGGCAAGGATCAGACCAAAAGGGATCGACCCTATCAGATAGCCAAATGCGGCCCAAAGGATCAGTTGGGCCGTGGAACTGTCAATTGGGGGCATCAGGGTCTCCGGTATACTTCTTGGCCTGCGACATAGGTTGCCGTGACCTTACCCTGCATCCGCTGGCCGTCAAACGGAGTGTTCTGCGATTTCGATTTCAGGCTGAAGCGATCCAGCACAAAGGGCACGTCCGGGTCAAACAGCACCAGATCAGCTGGTGCGCCTTCGGCCAGTCGTCCGCTCTCCAGCCCCAGCCGTTTGGCCGGGTTCAAGGCCATGGCGCGGAACAGGGTCGGCAGGTCCAGTTGCTCGGCGTGATAGAGGCGCAGTGCGGCAGGCAATAACGTCTCAAGCGCCACTGCGCCCGATGCTGCCTCTTCAAACGGCAGGCGTTTGCTTTCCTCGTCCTGTGGCGTGTGCATCGAACTGATGATGTCGATCAGCCCAGTGCGCACCGCCTCAATTACGGCTTGCCGGTCATCCTCGGACCGCAGCGGCGGCTTGACCTTGAAGAAGGTGCGATAGTCGGCCACGTCCAATTCGTTCAGCGTCAGGTGGTGGATCGAGGTGCCTGCGGTGATATTCAGCCCGTTCCGCTTGGCGCGCTCCAGCGCGGGCAGGGCGCGGGCGGTGGTGATCTGATCGGCGTGGTAGGCGGCTCCGGTCATCTCAAGCAGAGCAATATCGCGGTCCAGCCCCATGCGTTCTGCCATGGGCGAAACGGCAGGCAACCCATAGAGCGCGGCGAACTTGCCGCTGGTAGCGGCGGCCCCGGTGCTGAGTCCCGGTTCCTGCGGATGCGCTATCACCAGCACGCCGCAGGATTTGGCATAGGTCAGCGCGCGGGAAAAAACCTTGGTATTGGCGACTACGTGGTCGCAATCGGTAAAGGCCACAGCGCCTGCATCTTGCAGAAAGCCGATCTCGGTCATCTCGCGCCCTTCGCGGCCCTTGGTCAGCGCGGCCATGGGCAGCACATTGACCGGCGCATCCGCCTGCGCGCGGCGCGTGGCGAATTCCAGCGTTTCGGGTGTGTCGATGGCGGGCAGCGTATCGGGACGGGTAACGATGGTGGTTACGCCGCCCGCTGCGGCAGCCAAGCCGGCGGATTTATAGCTTTCCTTGTGCCGTTCGCCCGGCTCGCAAACCTTGACTCCGATATCGACGATGCCGGGGGCTAGACATTGCCCGCCGCAGTCGATCACCTGTGCGTCTGTGGCCGGAGCGACACCTTCGCCGAGGCCAGCAATGCGGCCTTCCGAGACGTGCAGCCAACCAACTGTGTCCGTTCCGGCCTCGGGGTCGATCAGGCGGGCATTGGTGAAAATCTGGTCGGTCATGTCTGGGCCTCTCGGGCTTTGATCAGGGCTGCCATGGCGGCGTCCGGGTCGGGCAGGTATTCGAATACCAGAAACCGCAGCTGCGAAAACACGATGTTGTGTCCGTTGCGATAGAATTTCAGGTCGGGATGAACGGATAAGGATTTTGCTTTGAATATCTCGCTGATCCACCAGACGTTGCGGTTGGTCACGACATAGACGCGCCGCGTGCGGATCAACCGCTCCCACCACATGAAAAACGCCAACAACAACGTGCAACCGATAAGCTTCCAATAATCGCGCGCAGTCTCCGCAAACCATGGGCTGGCAATCCAACTGAGCGCAAGGCAGGCAATTAGAATGCCATATGCCCATCTCAGGCGTGGAGGAAAATATCCCTGGTCAGGCCGCCCATGCCACAGTACCTGTTCAGTGTCGGGTATTTTCTTGCGCCAGCAGTCGTCGCTCATCCCATGGCCCTTTCTATGGCGGCTTTGGTGGCGGCGGGGTCGGCTTGGTACTTGATCAGGTGCTTGTCGCCGCTTTTGGTGACGACCTGCACGAAACTGCCCATCGTGTTGACGGCTTCGATCTGGTTCAGCGCAACCTTGCGCGGGCCGGGACCGGTGAGGGTGCTGTCAGACATTTCCCACGCATTGCTCAGTTCCTCGGACGCCAGATACCACGCGCGGATGCCGATGGCTGCAAGCCCGGCGGGCGCTCCGGTCCAGACATAGGGGTTTCCGATCAGCCAAAGCACGATCATCGCGCCCGCCATGGCGATGGCGGCCAGCGTCAGGTTGGTTTGGATATAGGCGCGCTTGTTCGGGGTGAAGACTACAGGATCAGCCACAGGGCACCTCCGAAAACAAACAAGATTATCACCGCCAACAGGGCCGAGCCGATGCGGTTGGGTGCGACGGTCTCGATCGGGGATTGCGGGGCCGAGAAGGGCCGCGCGCTTTCAGTGTCGATCGGGCCGCCGGTCCAGTTGGTGGCCTCTTCGGTATAAAGTCCTTGCAGGTGAAGGCGGGCGTCAGGCGTCAAGTTGGCCACGCGATCGTGAAACGCGGCACTGCGCACCACCATCACCCAGCCTTCGATGGCGTCCAGCGTGGCGCGGTTCAGCTGATCCTCGGACACACCGCAACCTTCGTGCAGGTATCCATAAAGCCCGAGGTCTTCGAGGTCTGAAACGGGAAAGATATCGATCTGCCCTATATCCAGACCATCGACCCCAAGAACTTGATCAGCAGCGCCGGGTTCGCGTAGGAATTTCGCCTCCTCGGCGCGCATATCCAGCGTGAACAGGCGGATCACACCGCGTTCATGGGGGGCGACGGTCAGGTTGTTCATGCCGCCTCGCGCAGGTTGCGGGCCAGCAACTCCATCGCGGCCATGCGGACGGCGACGCCCATTTCGACCTGTTCCTGAATGACCGAGCGGTTGATATCATCGGCCAGCGTGCCGTCGATTTCCACGCCGCGATTCATCGGGCCGGGATGCATGACGATGGCGTCGGGTTTGGCCAGCGCCAGTTTTGCCGAATCCAGCCCGTAGCGGTGGTAATATTCGCGCTCCGAGGGGATAAAGCCGCCATCCATCCGCTCTTTCTGAAGGCGCAGCATCATCACGACGTCGACGTGCCTCAGACCTTCGTTCATGTCGTCGTAAATCTCGGCCCCAAACTCGGCAAAGGTCGAAGGCACCAACGTCGGCGGGCCGATCAGGCGGATACGGTTTTCCATCTTGCCCAGCAGGATCAGGTTCGACCGTGCCACACGCGAATGCGCGACGTCCCCGCAAATCGCGATGTTCAGGCGGTGCAAACGACCCTTGGCGCGGCGGATGGTCAATGCGTCCAGCAGCGCCTGCGTCGGGTGTTCGTGCTTGCCGTCACCTGCATTCAGCACAGCGCAGTTCACCTTTTGCGCCAGCAGGTCCACCGCACCGGAATGCGGATGCCGTACCACCAGCAGATCGGGGTGCATCGCGTTCAGGGTCATAGCCGTGTCGATCAGAGTCTCGCCCTTTTTGATTGAGCTGGCCTGCATCGCCACGTTCATCACATCCGCGCCCAGCCGCTTGCCCGCCAGTTCGAAACTGGCCTGCGTTCGGGTCGAGTTTTCAAAGAACATGTTGATCTGCGTCAGCCCTGACAGCACGTCGGAATGCTTGGTCGACTGTCGGTTCATGTCGACATAGGTCTCGGCCAGATCAAGGATGGCGGTGATATCGGATTGTGACAGATGCTCGATGCCAAGAAGGTGACGATGGGCGAAACGCATGGGCGGGCTCCTGTCTGACAATCGAGCCGCTTATAGAAACCTGCGGGGGCTAAGGCAACCTATGGTTCCGACCCCTCGGGCAGTTTCTCGCACCCGCCTTCGGGCAGGCAACGCTCGCCGGGTCTGCACCATTTGGCATTGCCGCAATCAACGGCCTTGACCGGGACGCAGCCTTGATTGGCTGAGCATTTGAATCCCTGCCGACATTGCGAGCCGGTTTCTTCGCATAGGAACCAGCCCGGACGGGTGCAGCCGCCGCCCGGCAAGCAACTTGTACCGCTGGCGCAGGTGCTGCCGTCGTCACATTTGGCTTGTGGGCGGGGCAGGTTAAACTCCAGCTGGATCGCTTCGCATTCACCGCGTCCGTTGCAAGAGGTGCCACTGGGACAATCCAGGCTAGTTCGGCACTTGTTCTCGCCTTTTGGGGCGCAGCGGCGACTGCCGATGCAACGCTCGAACGGACCGCAGGAAAACCCGCCGCCGCAATAGGTGCCGCCGGGTGGGATGCAATGTCCGTCAAAACCGCAGCGTTGCCCGACCGGACAGCAGTTGCGCCCGCACCGCAATTGCCCCGCGCGGCATTGGTTGACGCGGTCCTGAACCCGGTTGCGTTGCGACAGGCCGTTGCGGTTATGGATGCCTGGGGTTTGAATGCCAAGGCGGTCATTTATCTGCGCAAAGCTTGGGCTGCTGAAGGGGATCAGCAACACGGCAACCAGAAAGAATCGCAAAAGGGTCAACATGAATGCGACAATGGTCGGCGCGGCAGGGCGGGCGATCAAGTGCTATTCGCTTTCCCTCGGTCAAAAGCTGGTTAGATTGAGGGGCATGGAATCGGCTTTGGACTATTACACCGCGCGGGCGCTGCTGGATTGGCAGATCGAACTGGGCGCAACGGATGCAATTGGCGACGCGCCGGTTGACCGATATGCGCTGCCCGATACCGCACCCAAAGCCAAAAAGCCGGAGGTGCAGGCCGCACCTGAAAAGCCCAAACAGGTCGATCCTGTGGCGGTTGCCAAGGCCGCGGCCACAGCGGCGGGGTCGCTGGATCAGTTGCGCGCGGCGATGGACGGGTTTGATCATTGCGAGTTGAAGCGCGGCGCGCGACAGTTGGTTTTTGCCGATGGCACGCCGGGTGCGCGGGTGATGATCATCGGTGAGGCTCCGGGCCGGGACGAGGATCGTGAGGGCAAACCTTTCGTAGGCCGCGCGGGTCAGTTGTTGGACCGTATGCTGGCGGCGATTGATCTGGATCGGCGGGAAAACGTCTACATCACCAACGTGCTGCCATGGCGGCCGCCGCAGAACCGCGACCCCAAGCCCGAAGAGATCGGGATGATGAAGCCGTTTCTGGAACGTCACGTGGCACTGGCCAAGCCCGACGTGCTGGTGGTCATGGGCAATATAAGTTGTCAGGCAGTGCTGGGCAAACGAGGTATCACCCGGCTGCGCGGGCAATGGGCTCAGGCGCTGGATCTGCCGGTGATCCCCATGTTCCACCCTGCCTATCTGCTGCGCCAGCCGCAGGCCAAACGACAGGCCTGGGCCGATCTGCTGGAACTGAAAGCTCGGCTGGAGGGTAAGTGATGCGCATTCTGGCCTTTTCTGACTTGCATATGGCACGTCACCGCGCCTCCGAACTGGTTGCTGCGAGTACCGAGGCCGATCTGGTGATCGGCGCCGGGGACTATTGCAACATGCGGCAGGGTCTGGGTGAGGCGATGGACATGTTGTCCGGCATCACCGCTCCGCTGGTTCTTGTGCCCGGCAACGCCGAAAGCGCCGAGGAACTGACCGCTGCCGCGCCGCATGGCGTTCATGTCCTGCACGGGACAAGTATGACTGTGGACGGGTTGCGCCTGTTCGGTCTGGGCTATGGCGTGCCGCCGACGCCGTTCGGAGACTGGTCCTGTGACCTGTCCGAGGGCGAGGCCGCTGAGTTGCTGGACCGGTGCGAAGGGGCGGAGGTTCTGATCACGCATTCGCCTCCCAAAGGCTATGGCGATGTGACCTCGACCGGTGATGCGGTTGGGTCGACCGCGGTGCGAGATGCGATCGAACGGTTGCAACCGCAGATGTCGCTACATGGGCACATCCACGACAGCTGGGGCTATCGCGGCACGCTAGGGCAGACACAGATTGCCAATCTTGGGCCGCGCGTGAATTGGTTCGAGGTTGAGATATGATCGAAACAGTCACTCTATTGGCTTTCATCCCGGCGGCAATGGCGCTGAACTTTACGCCCGGCGCGGACATGATGTTCTGTTTCGGGCAGGGTTTGAAATCCGGAGCAAAACCCGCGCTGGTTGCTAGTGCCGGAGTTTCGACGGGGCTGATGGTGCATGTGTTGTTGGCTGGGCTTGGGCTTGGGGCTGCGGTTTCTGCTCTGCCATGGTTGTTCGACGTGATCCGCTGGATGGGTGTGGCCTATCTGCTGTATCTGGCCTGGGGTGCGATCCGACATGGGGCTGTGTCTGCGGATGCGCCTGCTAAACCGGCGCGCTATGCGTTTCGGGACGGGATGGTGGTGAACCTGACCAATCCCAAAGTGATCCTGTTCGTGCTGGCCTTTATCCCGCAATTTGTGAACCCGGCCATCGGACCGATCCTGCCGCAATTCCTCATCCTGGGCGTGATCATCGCGCTGGGTGGGTTCGTGGTGAACGGACTGGTGGGGATTTTTGCTGGAGGCGCTGGGCGAGTGCTGATTTCGAACCCGCGCGCCTCACGTATCATTGGTTGGGTGACGGGCGGGATTTTCACTGCTCTGGCGATCCGCCTTGCAATTCTGGAAAGGGCCTGACGCAAGATGTCACGCATTGATGAAACCATGGATTTCATTCCCGTTCGGATTGCGGTCCTGACCGTCTCGGACACCCGTTCACTGGATGAGGACCGTTCGGGCCAAACCTTGGTGGACCGGATCGAAAAGGCGGGCCATTCGGTGGCGGATCGCAAAATCATCCGCGATGAGCGCGCCCAGATCGCAGGTCAGCTGCGCACTTGGATTTCCGACCCCGAGATCGACGTTGTGATCTCGACCGGCGGCACCGGGCTGACGGGGCGTGACGTGACGGTCGAGGCGCATCGGGACGTCTACGAAAAAGAGATTGAGGCCTTTGGCACCGTCTTCACGATTGTCTCGATGGAGAAGATCGGTACCTCGGCCGTTCAGTCCCGCGCAACGGGCGGCGTGGCAGGTGGCACCTATCTGTTTGCGCTGCCCGGCAGCCCCGGTGCTTGCAAGGACGCCTGGGATGCGATTCTGGAAAAGCAGTTCGATTATCGCCACCGTCCCTGCAATTTTGTAGAAATAATGCCCAGATTGGACGAACATCTGCGACGGAAGTAGACTGCTCGCACGTTCAACATTTTATAACCGCTTTGTGGCTTGGCATTTTTGACCGCCCGGCTACCTTTTGTAGGTGGCGGCTTGATGCAACCGGGGTAAGTGCAACATGCGATTTCTGAGGCAGAGCCTTGTCGGTGTGTTTCTGGCGTCCGTGACGCTGGCGCTGCTGTTTGTTGCGGCCCAGATGATCGCGGGGGCCGTGCAAGAAGTGCTGACCCGCGAAGATCGCCCGCCGAAGGCTCGTGAACGCATCTTTGCCGTATCCGTACGCCCGGCCGAGTTTGTAACCGTCACCCCTAATCTGGAAGCGTTCGGTGAGGTTCAAAGCCGTCGCCGGTTGGAACTGCGCGCGGCGCTGGGTGGGCGGGTCGTTGCCCTGTCTGAGGATTTCGAGGATGGCGGTGCGGTAACCGCAGGCGAAGTGCTGGTCGAGTTGGACCCGGCAAATGCGCAATCGGCCCTTGATCGCGCCAAATCGGATTTGCTGGATGCCCAGTTCGAAGAACGTGACGCCGAGCGTTCGCTTCTGTTGGCGCAGGATGAGTTGAAATCGTCAGAAACGCAGGTTGAATTGCGAAACCGCGCGATGAAACGGCAGCAGGACCTTCTGGCTCGGGGTGTTGGTTCTGTCGCGGCGGCGGATGATGCGGAACTTGCAGCAGCCGCGGCCGAGCAAGCAGTTCTGGCCAGGCGTATCGCATTGGCGCAGGCGGAATCGCGGGTGGATCAGGCGACGACACTGCTGTCTCGCGCCCGTATCGCGCTTGAAGCCGCCGAACGTGATCTGGGCGACATGACCATCCACGCCCGGTTTGGTGGAACGCTGACGGATGTCACGCTGGTCGAAGGGCGTTTGGTTGCGGCCAACGAAAAGCTGGCCGAACTTGTGGACCCCAACGCGCTGGAGGTCGCTTTTCGCGTCTCGACTGCGCAGTTCGTGCGTCTTTTGGATGCAAATGGCGATCTGATCTCGGCCCCGGTCACGGTCTCGCTTGAGGTCACGGGCGCGGATCTGACTGCACAGGGACAGATCAGCCGTGACAGTGGGTCTGCCGGGGAAGGGCAGACCGGGCGTCTGATCTATGCGCGGCTTGACGGGGCCTCGGGCTTCAAGCCGGGGGATTTCGTGACCGTCACTGTGCAGGAACAGCCGCTGGACAATGTGGTGCGCCTGCCTTCGTCTGCTTTGGATGCGGTGGGGACGGTTCTGGTTCTGGGCCCCGATGACCGGCTTGAGGCGCTGCCTGTGCAACTGGTTCGCCGTCAGGGGGACGAGGTTCTGCTGCGCGGCGAAGGTTTGGAAGGGCGAGAGGTTGTCATTGGCCGCACGCCGTTGCTGGGCGCGGGGGTACGTGTGCGCCCGTTGCGGGTTGAGGCGAGCGCCGGAGCGGATGCGGGCTTGGTCGAACTGTCTGACGAACAGCGGGCGCAGCTTGTGGCGCAGGTCGAAGCCAGCGACCGGATGCCCAAGGACATGAAAGAGCGCGTGCTGACTCAATTGAGCGAGCCTAAAGTCCCCGCCTCCCTGGTGCAGCGAATTGAAAACCGGGCCGGAGGATAGGCGCGATGATGCGCGAAATCCCCGGTGCGGCCAGCGGCATTCTCAGCTATTTCACCCGCCATAGGACCGTCGCCAACCTGTTGTTGCTGGTCATGGTGGTTCTGGGCGTCGCGGCTGCCCCAAACATGCGGGCGCAGTTCTTTCCCGATGTGATCCTGGAACGGGTCGACGTGAATGTCGCGTGGGAAGGCGCGGGCCCCGAAGACGTGGATAACGGGATTGTTCAGGTGCTGGAGCCGGCACTGTTGGCGGTTGAGGGCGTGGCCAGCACAGATGCGACGTCGCGCGAGGGCAATGCCCGCATTCGGCTGGAGTTCGAGCCTAACTGGGATATGTCGCGCGCGGTCGAAGAAGTCAGAACTGCCGTTGATGGCGTGACCAACCTGCCCGAAGATGCGGACGAGCCGACTATTCGGCGCGGGGCTTGGCGCGATCGGGTGACCGATCTGGTTGTGACAGGGCCGGTCGCGCCGGATCAGTTGGCAAAGTTCACCGATGAATTGATCAACCGCCTGTTTGCCGTGGGCGTCACGCGGACCACGATCCGGGGCCTTGCTGCGCCGCGCATCGTGGTCGAGGTGCCCACCGCGCAACTGATCGCCAATGACATCACCCTGTCCGAGATTGCACAAGCTGTCGCTGCCGAGGTCACAGCAAACCCCGCAGGCGATGTGACCGGGGCCAATGCGCGCATCCGCACAGGTACCGAAAAACGGAGCCCCGAGCAGATTGAGGGCATCCCTCTGCGTAATTTCGACGATGGCTCGAAGCTGTTGATCGGCGATGTGGCGCAGATCCGGGTCGAGGGCGTGAACCGCGATCGCAGCTATTTCGTCGGCGAAAACCCGGCCATGTCGGTGCGGGTTGACCGCTCGAACCTGGGGGATGCGATTGAAATTCAGCACACGGTCGAAGACGTGGTCGCCGAAATGCAGGCCAGTCTGCCCGAAGGTGTCACGGTCGAGCTGATCCGAACCCGTGCGCAGGCCATCACCGACCGTCTGGATATTTTGATCGACAACGGGCTGGTCGGGTTGGGGCTGGTCGTGTGCCTGCTGTTTCTATTCCTCAACGCGCGGATCGCCTTTTGGGTGGCGGCGGGGATTCCGGTGGCGATGTCTGCGGCGATTGCCTTCATGTATATCGGCGGGTTGTCGATCAACATGGTCTCGCTGTTTGGTCTGATCATCACGCTCGGTATTGTCGTGGATGACGCCATCGTGGTGGGCGAACACGCCGATTTCCGTGCCCGACGACTAGGCGAGCCGCCCATGGTCGCCGCCGAACGCGCCGCACGCCGGATGGCCATGCCGGTCTTTGCCGCGACGTTGACGACGGTGATTGCCTTTTTCGGCCTGACCGCGATTGGAGGTCGGTTTGGCGAGTTGATCCGCGATATCCCCTTCACGGTGATTGCGGTGCTGATCGCCTCGTTGATCGAATGCTTCTTAATCCTGCCGAACCACATGGCCCATGCTATCGCGCATTCGGCCAAGGAGCATTGGTACGATCTGCCCAACCGCGTGGTCAATCGCGGGTTCCGCTGGGTGCGGGATCATGTCTTCCGCAAGGTGATCGCCTGGGCCGTCGCCGGACGGTATGTGGTGGTGGCTGCCATGGTGATGGTGTTGGCCAGCCAGGTGGCTCTGTTCATCAAGGGCGACGTGAACTGGCGGTTCTTTAACGCGCCCGAACGTGGCTCGGTCACCGGTAATTTCATCATGGTCGAGGGTGCGACCCGCACGGACACGCTGGCGATGATGCGGCAGTTGCAGATCGCGGTCGAAGAGATGGGGCAGATCTACGAAGAGCGCCACGGCCGCAACCCCATCGAATACGTTTTGGCCGAGGTCGGCGGCACCGCCGGGTTCGGACTGGCTGCGGCGGACGGCAAGGATTCAGATCTGTTGGGCGGGATTTCGATCGAACTGATCGATGCCGACCTGCGCCCCTATTCCGGCTTTGAGTTCATCGGAGAACTTCAGGACTACGTCCCGCGCCATCCGAAGGTCGAATTGCTCAGCTTTAGGGGATGGCGGTCAGGACCGGGCGGCGATGCAATCGACGTGCAGTTTTCCGGAGCGGATGTGAACACGCTCAAGGCGGCGTCCGAGGACCTGCAACTTGAACTGTCGAAATACCCCGAAGTGTCCGCGCTGGAAGACAATCTGGCCTATGACAAGGAAGAATACATCCTCGATCTGACGGCACAGGGGCAGGCGTTGGGTTTCCGCATCGAAACACTGGGCCGTGTTCTGCGTGACCGGCTAAACGGGATCGAGGCCGCGACCTTCCCCGATGGCCCTCGCAGCGCTGAGATCAGGGTTGAACTGCCAGAGGGCGAGTTGACCGCAGATTTTCTTGAACGCACGCTGATGCGTACGCCGGATGGGGTTTACGTGCCGCTGGCCGATATCGTCTCGGTCCAGCGCAAGTCTGGCTTTTCCACGGTGCGGCGTGAGAATGGATTGCGGGTGATCTCGGTCAACGGAGATATATCGGAAGACGATCCGGCCCAAGCAGCCGAGATTGCGCGCGCCATGCAAGAAGAGATCCTGCCCAATATCGCCGCTGAACGGCAGGTGGAATGGACCATGGCTGGCCTCAGCGAACAAGAAGATGAATTCCTGACCGAGGCGCGCACCGGTCTGATCCTGTGCCTGACCGGTATCTATCTGGTTCTGGCCTGGGTCTTTGCCAGTTGGACGCGCCCACTGGTGGTCATGGCGATCATTCCGTTCGGTCTGGTTGGCACCATTTGGGGGCATTACATCTGGGATGTCCCGCTGAGCATGTTCACGGTTGTCGGTCTGTTGGGAATGACCGGGATCATCATCAACGACTCGATTGTTCTGGTTACGACCATTGATGCCTATCAGCAGGACAGGGGGCTTGTGCCCTCGATCATCGAAGGCACCGCCGACCGGTTGCGACCGGTAATGCTGACGACGCTGACCACGGTTCTGGGTTTGACACCCTTGCTGTATGAGGGCTCGCAACAGGCGCAGTTCCTGAAGCCGACTGTCATCACACTGGTCTATGGGCTGGCCTTCGGGATGCTGTTGGTGCTGCTGTTGGTTCCGGCGCTGCTGGCGATTCTGAACGACCTGTCGCGCCCGATGACCGCCATGCGCCGCGCCCTGCGTGCCCCGGATCGGGTCGTACAGGCGATGCTGACGGCAACGGGCTTTGTGTTGCTGGTCTGGTTCGGGCTGACCATGGTCTGGCCCGTGGCCACTGGGGCACCGATATCGATGTTGACTGGTCTTTACGGGGCCGAAGATGGAATCGCGGCGTTGAATATGGGGCTTGGGGCCTTTGTCGCAGGGGCTGCTATGATTTTGGTGATAAGTATCGCGCTGTCCGGCCTGCTCTATGCGCGGCTCAAGGGGCGCATGGCCTAGCCCCGGCTCAAGGCGGTTGTCAGAAGGTCTGGGACCCGGTTGCTCATCGGCAGGTCGCCGCGTTGGATTTGATCCAGCGGAAACCACCGCGCATCCCGCGCGTCATCACCTGCGGCAGGCTGACCCGAGATATATTCACAGGCCACACCGACCAGCAGATAATGGTTTAGAACCGCACCTTGGGCATCCCGGCGCAGCAGGTCCAGATTGTCCAGATAGTGCAACGGGCGCGCGTTGACCGAGGTTTCCTCCAGCAATTCCCGCCGGGCGGCCTCCAGAACGGTTTCGCCCCATTCGACATGACCCCCGGGAAACCCCCACAGCCCGGCATCAGGCTGTTTGCCACGCTGGACCAGCAGAACCTGCCCGGCATGCACGACAACGGCCAGCGCACCGATTTTGGGGGTTTGGGTCATGCGGGGTCAGCCTGCGCTGCACCCCTGAATGTCGACGGCATGGTTTTCGCCCAGAACGGTGATCCGAATTGCAGACCGGTTCAGAGCAAAAGCGGCCCCATAGGCGCTGACGACTTCAGAGGTCGCAACCAGCGTATCGCCCTGACGCGAAGTGTCGGGCTGCGAAGCCCAGAGCGTTGGGTCGCCGGGCTCGATCACGGCGATCTCCTGCCCTCCGGCCGAGGGCATGGTCACGCGTGCTTCGATCTTGACGCCGTCCGAAGTGGGCGTCAGGCTGCAATGCGCACCGGACACCCGTGCCTCTTTCGCCGAATAAGGGCGCTGAGCCAGCGCTGCGGCGATAGTGGGGTTGCGCCCGGCATCAGCGTTCAGCGTATGGTCAAAGCCCAGCCGTTCGGGAATGCAGACATCCTTGCATATGCCCAAGTCCATTGTGCCTTTCAGATGCACGGGCTTTGCCGGGTTGGTAGGCGTGATCTCGACCGGCAGGACAAGTTGGTCCTCGTAGCCGATAGATTGAAGGCCGTTCTGGTCAAAGATATCCGGTGCGGGCCACGTGATCGACACATCCCCGACATTGTCCGAACTGGTCCAGTCGAACTGAGGCGGGATACCCGCATCACCTGGCGCGCGCCAATAGGTTTTCCATCCGTCCTGCAACGTCACTCGCACGGCGCCCAGATAGGTGCCCTTGGCGGTGCGTCCACCATCCAGAATGTCCAGTTCAGCCACAGGGCCATTGACCTCGGCCGTGGCCGCACCGGCCGCACCGAGGATGAGGGTCAAAGCGACCGCTGAAAATGTCATATGCGCGTTCATAATATATAAATGCGCGGTTGCAGCGCAGATTCCAAGTCACGTTCCGGTCACCTGAATGAAATCTGCGGAAAACTGCTGTGATCCCTTGCCAATGCCCGTCCGCAGGGGCCATTGTTGAAGGTGACTCAGCAAGAGATGTCGTTTTATGGACCTAACCGGAAAACTGTTGATTGCGATGCCTGGCATGGGCGATCCGCGTTTCGATCATTCGGTGGTGTTTATGTGCAGCCATGGCGATGACGGGGCGATGGGCCTGATTATCAACAAACCGGCAGACCTGCGGATCAAGACCCTGCTGAGCCAGCTCAATATCCCCTGCCGTATTCCGATTGTCGGCGAACGTCTGGTGCATTTCGGGGGTCCGGTTGAGATGTCGCGTGGCTTTGTCCTGCACAGTGCGGATTATGACGCCAATCTGCATTCGATGAAGATCTCGGATGATTTCAGTATGACGGCGACGCTGGATGTGCTCGAAGATCTGGCCTCGGGGCGTGGGCCGCTGAATTCGACCCTGGCGTTGGGTTATTCCGGCTGGGGTCCGGGTCAGCTTGAGGATGAGATCGCTATGAATGGCTGGCTGACCACGGATGCGACCTCGAAACTGGTGTTCGACGTGCCCGATGATGACAAATGGGAGGCCGCGCTGGCGACCCTTGGTGTTGATCCGCTGACTCTGTCGGCCAGCGCCGGGCGCGCCTGATCAGCTATCTCGCGGCGCGGCGGCGCGGCGCAGGCGGTCATTGATGGCTACACCCAGCCCGACAGAGGGGATCGGCGACACCGCAATCGGGCGTCCGGTATCGTTCAGCTTGTGCAGGGCGGCAAACAGGTTGGCGGCGGCCTCGGTCAGATTGCCAGTGGGCGACAGATTCAGATCGCAATCCACCGCGCCGAAACCCAGCAAAACCTCATCCCCCTGCGCCTGATCAGCCTCAAGGCGAACCGGGGAATCCGGCGCGTAATGCGATTGCAGCTGACCCGGCGCCGTTAAGATGCCACCGGGTTGATGGTGGTGAAGCTCAGTGCCCAAGACATGTTCTATCTGGTCCAGGGCCACGCCGCCAGGGCGCAGCAGGGTTGGCTCACCTGCAAGCCCGACAATTGTGGACTCCAGGCCTACGCCACAGGGACCATCATTCAAAATGGCCGCGATGCGCCCGTCGAGACCGGCGCGTACGTGGTCGGCGGTGGTTGGGCTGATCTGGCCCGAAGGGTTGGCAGATGGGGCGGCCACGGGGCCGTCAAACGCCGTCAAAATGGCGCGCGCTGTAGGATGGGCCGGAACCCGCACCGCCAACGTATCCAACCCGGCCGTGACCAGCGACGACACGCCATGATCTGCGCGCAGGTGCAGCACCAGCGTAAGCGGGCCGGGCCAGAAGGCATGCGCAAGTGCTTCGGCCTGATCCGACCACTGCACGAAGCGCTGTGCCGCCTCAACCGAGGCGACATGCGCGATCAGAGGATTGAAACTGGGCCGTCCCTTGGCCGCGTAGATGTTTGCGACCGCCTCACCGTTGCAAGCATCGCCACCCAACCCATAGACAGTCTCGGTCGGGAAGGCGACCAGCAGACCCTGCCGCAGCAGGTCCGCCGCCTGCGCAATTCCGGTCGGGTCGGCGGACAGTTCGAGGGTTCCGTTGGGGATCATGAGGGGTGACGCCGCGTTTCGATTGCTTGTATCATGGGGACAGGTACCTAATCGTCTAAATCCAGATGAATAACGGCGGGTGCCGGGTTTTCCAACCCTGCCGTTTGAGACCCATTGAAAGCCCCGAGGTGAAGCCATGCCCTATCGCGCTCCCGTTTCCGACTATGAGTTCCTGTTCCGCCACGGCGTCGCGTTCGATCAGATCGCGGCGACGGACCGGTTTTCGGAAGCCAGCGAAGATGTGGTGAGCGCAATTCTGACCGAAGCGGGCAAGATGTGCGAAGAGGTTATGGCCCCGCTACAACGCCCCGGTGATCTGGAGCCCGCGCGCCTGGAAAACGGCGTTCTGCGCACCTCGCCGGGCTATGGCGACGGTTGGAAAGCAATTGCCGAAGGCGGCTGGATCGGGATGAGCGCTGACCCGGAATATGGTGGTATGGGCCTGCCGATGACCCTGACCACGGCTGTTAACGAGATGATGTCGGCCGCCTGTCTGTCGCTGCAACTTGCCCCTTTGATGACCCAGGGCCAAATCGAGGCGTTGGAACATCACGCCAGCGACAGCTTGAAAGAACTGTATCTGCCCAAGATGATCGCAGGTGAATGGTCGGGCACAATGAACCTGACCGAACCGCAGGCCGGTTCAGATGTGGGTGCTCTGACCTCCAAAGCCGAGCCCAACGGTGATGGCACCTATGCGGTTTCGGGCCAAAAGATTTATATCTCGTGGGGCGATAACGATTTTGCCGAAAACATTTGCCATCTGGTGCTGGCGCGTCTGCCCGACGGTGTGCCCGGAACCAAAGGGATTTCGCTGTTCCTGGTGCCCAAGTACCTGCCGGATGAGAATGGGAACCCCGGCGTGGCCAATGACCTGAAGGTGGTTTCTTTGGAGCATAAAATGGGTCTGCACGGCTCGCCGACCTGTGTAATGCAGTATGACGGGGCCACCGGTTGGCTGGTGGGCAAGGAACATGGTGGTATGGCCGCGATGTTCACCATGATGAACAACGCTCGTCTGGGTGTCGGCGGGCAGGGCGTGGGTGCGGCCGAAGGGGCCTATCAGCACGCACTGGCCTATGCGCAGGAACGTAAGCAGGGCAAGACCCCCTCGGGCACCATCATCGACCATGCGGATGTGCGCCGGATGCTGATGGGTATGCGTGCCGATGTTTTTGCGGCGCGTGCAATTATGCTGGCCAACGCTGCGGCCATCGATATGGCCACAGCCACCGGGGATGCTGATTGGGTGGCGCGCGCAGCGCTGCTGACGCCAATCAGCAAGGTCTTTGGCACTGAAACCGGAATGCGGGTTTCGGAAACAGGGGTTCAGGTGCATGGCGGCATGGGCTTTATCGAGGAAACCGGCGCGGCGCAGTTCTATCGCGATGTGCGCGTGACCGCGATTTACGAAGGCACGAACGGCATTCAAGCGATGGACCTTGTCGCGCGCAAGATGATGGATGGCGGCGAGGCGGCGGGTCGCCTGCTGGACGAGATCGAAGATCACGCCGAAAAGGCCCGCGCAACCATGCCCGAACTTGCGGGCCCGGTTTGGGAAGCGACCGAAAGCTTGCGTGAAACCACCGAATGGCTGGTTTCGCAGAGCGATATGAACACCCGTTTTGCCGGTGCGGTGCCCTATCTTCATGCGTTTGCGCGCGTGTTGGGCGGACATTTTCACCTCAAGGCGGCGCTGGCTGCGGCCGATGGACCTCGGTTCAAGCTGGCGCGTTATTATATCAACGCGCTGCTGCCTGAATGTGCCGGTTTGTTGGCGCAGGCTCAGAATGGCGCTGACGACATCTACGCAATGGACGTAGATGAACTGGTGGCCTGATGGATGGAGATACCGCGCTGACGATCCGCTATCCTTGGCCCGAGCCTCCGGCACCAGGTGAAGCGATCGAGATTGCCGAAGGCGTGTTGTGGATGCGTCTGCCGCTGCCTATGGCGCTGGATCACGTCAATGTCTATGCGCTGGATGACGGCGATGGGTGGACGCTGATTGACACGGGGCTGTCCTCGAACAAGACCCGGCGCATCTGGACCGGCCTGATGGCCGGTCCGTTGGCTGGCAAGCCAGTCAAACGGGTGGTCGTCACACATCACCATCCTGATCACGTAGGCAACGCCGGGTGGTTTCAGTCCGAACACGGGGCCGAACTGGTCACGACCCGCACCGCCTGGCTGTTTTCCCGAATGCTGCAACTGGACGTCCAGGAAACTTGGCCGAACGAGACGCTGGATTATTACCGCAGCGCCGGCATGGATTCGGATTTCCTGGCCAAACGAATGACCGAACGGCCCTTTAACTTCTGCGACACGGTCTATCCGATGCCACTGGGCTTTACCCGGATCAAGCAGGGCAGCGTGATCCGCATGGGTGGGCGCGACTGGGACGTGCATATCGGCAATGGCCACGCGCCCGAACATGCCACCTTCTGGAGCCGCGACGACAATCTGGTGATCACCGGCGATCAGATCCTCAGCTCGATCAGCCCCAATCTGGGGGTCTACGTCACCGAGCCGCTGGCAGACCCGGTGGCCGAATGGCTGGACGCGTGCGAGCGTTTGCAGGGCCTCGCGCAGCCCGATCATCTGGCGCTGGGCGGGCACAAACTGCCCTTTACCGGGCTGCCGCTGCGGATGAAGCAATTGATCAACAACCATCACAGCGCGCTGGAACGTCTGACCGATTTTCTGAACACGCCTAAAACCGCCGCCGAGTGCTTTCCGCCCCTGTTCAAACGAGAGATCGGCAACGGCGAATATGGGCTGGCGCTGGTCGAGTCAGTTGCACATCTGAACCATCTCTATCACATTGGAGCGGTGACCCGGACGCGGCGCGCAGACGGGGCGTGGGAGTTTCAGCGCAAAGGGTAAAACCATGGACAAGATCGATACCTCGGCCGAGGCGGCAGAATCCGCAGCCCTTCCCCGATGCTACGAGGTCCATGCCAATCCTGACGCTCAATCCGGGGCACAGGAGTTGCCCAACACGCTGCAGAAACCGGTCGAGACCAAAAGCCCCGCGCAATGGGCTTACGAGCGGTTGATTCTCTATATCCAGAATTTCGAAAAGACGCTGGATGCCGATCACGAAGTTGCCATGGGCTTTACCGGTGGCGACGCTGGCGTGATGCGGATCGAAGGGATGGGCTATTTCGATCCGGACATGATCACGTTCTATGGATCGGATGCGACGGGCGCGAGGACGCAACTGGTGCAACACGTCAGTCAGTTGAACGTGATGCTGCGCGCCCTACCCAAATCGGTCGAGGATAAACCGGCCAACCGGATCGGGTTCAGGCTGGCGGCTGATCTGGAAGATAGCTGATTACCTGACTTGCAATTCACGTTTGCGCAGCCTTGAATGAGTGCACCATTCAGGAGGGGCGCGGCATGACGACTTTCGTTGACGTTACAAATGCCTACAGGGGGGCATGGGCGCGATGGCACGTTTTTGTGCCGGTATACATCGCCGTACGGCTGCTGCTGGTGGCCCTGATTGCGCCCGGCGTGGCGATTGCGGTGAACTTGGCGGTCTCGCTGTCCGATCAGACCGCCCTGACCGATCAGGATATCGCGGCTTTCATCCTGTCTCCGGTCGGCTTCGTGGTCGCGATCGCAGTGCTCAGCATCTTTCTGCTGGCTGAAGTGTTGGTGTTTTCCGTCATGGCCGGATCGCTGCGGATGGGGGAAAGCGACGCGTGGCGGGCGGGCAGTTCCGCGATCCGTTTGATCCTGTCGCGCTTGCCTGCGCTCTTTAGTTTTGCCGCGCGGTTTATTTTGCGGGTTTTGCTGTTGATTCTGCCTTTCGCGGCCGTCTCGGCCCTGATCGCGTGGTGGACGCTGACTGAATATGACATCAACTACTACCTGACTTTTCAGCCTCCGTCCTTCTGGATTGCGGTAGGGCTGATCGGGGCGGTTATGTTGGCGATGGCATCGGTGTTGATCCGCCGGCTGTCGGCCTGGGCGCTGGGTCTGCATCTGGTCCTGTTCGAAGGGGTTGCTCCGGCTAGCGCCTTTAACATCAGCGCCAACCGGATGGAGGGTAAACGCGGGCGGTTGAAAATTGAGCTGGCGATTTGGCTTGTCCTGCGCCTTGTCATTGCCGGTTTGATCGCAACCGTTGCAGGGCTTCTGTTCGATCTGGTTCCGTTGCAAGGAGCGGCGCATCTGCGGCTGGCACTGATCTATAGCCTGATCGTTGCGGGTCTGTGGTCGCTGGCCGGGCTGATCCTGGCGGCAACTGCACTGGGCGCTCTGGCCGTGTTGCTGGATGGGTTTTTCGAGATCAAGACCTCGGAACCGCCGCACCCAGAGCCGGGCAACCTGCGTGTGCCGCTTTTGGGCGCCGTCGGTGCGGCCGCTGTAGCGGTGCTGATCGGGCTATGGCTGGGGCAAGGTCTGCTTGAGAACATTCAGGCCCCAGACCGGGCCGAGGTTATTGGACACCGGGGCGCGGCGGCGTTGCGGCCCGAAAACACCATGGCTGCTGTTGAAAAAGCGATCGAGGATGGCGCGGATTGGGTCGAGATCGACGTGCAAGAATCGGCGGATGGTGTTGTAATTGTGGCCCATGACAGTGATTTCATGAAACTGGCCGGTGTGCCCACCAAGGTTTGGGATGCCACGATGGAAGACGTGGCCGAGATCGACATCGGCAGTTGGTTCGATCCTGAATACGCCGATGTACGCACCCCGACACTGCGACAGGTTTTGGAGGCAGCCAAAGGCAGATCCAAGGTTATTATCGAGTTGAAATATTACGGCCACGACGTCGATCTGGAAAACCGCGTCGCCGCGCTGGTGGAAGAGTTCGAGATGCAGGACGACATCGCGACCATGTCGCTGAAATACCCCGCGGTGCAAAAGATGAAAAAGTTGCGCCCAGATTGGCGCGCTGGTGTTCTGGCGGCCACTGCCGTCGGCGATCTGTCCGGGTTGGAGGGTGAATTTGTCGCCGTCAACGCAGCGATGGCAACGCCGGGATTGGTGCGCAACGTTCAGGCGGCAGGCAAGGATATCTATGTCTGGACTGTAAACGATCCACTGCAAATGTCGGCCATGGCCTCAATGGGTGTGGACGGGTTAATCACCGACCGCCCCGCCATGGCAAATGAGGTCCTGCGCGTTCGTGCCGAGATGGGTCCGGCTGAACGCCTGCTGTTGTGGTTCGCTACCACCTTCGGAATGTCTGTCGATACCGAGACGATGCGCGATGAAAGCCCTTAAGTCAGCCATCCTTGTGATATTGATGGCGGAACCTGCGGTAGCACAGGACATCCTGCGCAATCTTGAAATGCCCGCCCACCGCGCGTTGATTGCAGCTGCGGCCGGTTCCCCTCTGACGCCATTTGAAACCGACGGCTGTTCTGGCGGTTTGTCATCAAGCTGGCGCTTCGTGGCCGAAACCTTTCCCAAGTTCCGCGCGCTTTATCAGACGCATCCGCCGTGGGAATATTGCTGCGTGACCCATGACCGCGCATATCACAATGCAGGAGCCGGGCTTTTTGCTGAGGACAGCTATACCGCGCGCCTGTCTGCCGATGACACGCTGCGCGCCTGCGTCAAGCAGCACGGCGCCGATCACGCCCAAGAATATGCTGTTCTCTACGATATGACTCCCGACCAGATTCGCACCGCCCATTCGGTCACGGCCGAGGCGATGTATGCAGCGGTCCGGTTTGGGGGTGCGCCATGCTCGGGGCTGCCCTGGCGTTGGGGGTTTGGGTATCCGGGATGTTCGGTGTTTCCGTCTCTTGCACCTGCGCGCGAATGACGTGGTGACAGCCCTTGGATTTTCGATTATCCAACATTTCAAATACGCGAATTGGGAATCTTTCAGATGGCTGAACACAAGCACGGCGAAATGGACATCAAAGTTCAGGAAAAAACCTTTGACGGCTTTATCAAGGCCACCACCTGGTGCGTGGTTGCGATTGCCTTCCTGTGCCTCTTCTTGGCGGTTTTCGCCTCCTAAATTCAAGAATCGGGGTCGGTTGTGATCAGGATTTTTATGGCCTGCCTGCTGGCAGTGACAGTGGCCGGCTGCACCGGATCGCAACGCCCGCAAGCCGAGCAGGCCGAGATCGTGTCGCGATCTTATCGTGATCCCGGGCCGTCGACCCTGACCCTTTATACGATGATCAGCACCCGGACGGGTTCGGGTGCCCACACGTCGCTGATGATCAGTGGCAGTGAAAGGGTGATCTTTGACCCTGCGGGATCATTCCGGGCGGATGTGGTGCCGATCAAGGACGACGTCCTGTACGGCATCACCCCCAACGTGGAACGCGCTTATCGCAGCAGCCATGCGCGCGAAACGCATTATGCGCGCATCCAAACCGTCGAAGTGACCCCCCAGCAGGCCGAGATTGCCCTGCAGCTTGCCAAGCAGTCAGGGCCGGTTGCAGGTGCGTTTTGCGCCAATTCGACGGCTCAGTTGCTGCAGCAGGTGCCGGGGTTCGAGCAGATCGAAACCACCTTTTATCCCGTCAAGCTGTCGGACCAATTTGCCCAGCTACCGGGTGTTCAAACCGCCGAGTACCGGGAAAACGACGACGCCGATCTGCAAACCGGTCTCGCCTTCAACAATGCGCGTTTGAACCAGTTGGAGGCTAGCTCAGCCCAATAGGTAGAGCAGTCCGTAAAGCGTTGCGGCCCCGCTGAAGATGGCTGCGATCACGTTCTTGGTGACAATCCCGACGGCCAGCGTGACCGCAGCGGCGGTCATTCTTGGGACATCTGGCTGCCCTTCGGTCGCGGTGGGCCAGACCACCAAGGGCGCGATCAGGGCCGGTACTATAGCCACCGCCGTGTAACGCAGGTGCCGCAGCAGCCATGCGGGCATCGGGCGGTCGCCAACGATGCCGATAAAAGTAAAGCGCAGGGCAAAGCTGCCCACGGCCAACCCGAGGATGATGATCCAGATGGTGGTCGTGTCGATGTGAGTCATGATTTCCTACGCTCCAGAAACAGCTCGGCCTGCGCACCTGCGATCATGCCCGCCGTGCCAGCAATCAACAGACCCAGATTAAAGGGCACAGCCACGGTCAACAGCGCGACCACGATGGCAACCAGAGCGGCGATTACATGCGCTAGCGTGCGCATCATCGGGCCGATCATGGCCAGAAAGGTGATCGGTAGCGCAAAGTCCAGCGCCCAGCTTTCGGGAATTTGCGTGCCCAGAACCGCCCCCAGATAGGTCGCCAACAACCACAACGGGGTCAGCGGCGTTGCGGTGCCAAAGAAATAGACCATGCGTTGCGGGATGGTCATGTCCGGCTCTTTTTCGAACCGCATGATCGAGCAGGCATAGGTCTGGTCCACCGTCAGATAAGCCGCACAGGCCCGCTGCCACAGCGGTGCCGCCCCCAGATACGGCGTCAGCGAGGCGGAATACATCGCAACCCGCAAGTTCACCGCCAAAGCCGAGGCCAGCACGATCGCAGTGGGTGTATTGTCCTGCAAAAGCTGCAAGGCGGTGAACTGGGCGGCCCCGGCAAAGACGGTGGCGGAAAAAGCCAGCGTTTGTACGACGTTCAGCCCGGCTTCGGTCGAAAAGACGCCGAACAGGGTACCAAAGGGGATCGCAACAAAGATGAACGGCGTCCCGTCGCGAAAACCCTTCCAGAAGTATGACTTGGATGTGGTGTCTGCCATGGCTAAATCCTATGGTGTTATCCGCAGCAGTAGCGGTCTTGGGAAAGGGTTGCAATTGGCCACCGAACAGAACCTGTCAGACTATCTCATTGCCCCTGATCCGGGCGCTGCCCGCCTGACCCGCGCGGTCGAGGGCGTGGACCAGAATGGTGAGGTCAGCCACATCTCGGTGGTCGAGGAACGCCCGCTGACCATTTTCCTCAACTCGCAGGAAATCGTGACGGCGATGACAATTGGTGATTATCCCGAATATCTGGCACTGGGCTTCCTGCGCAATCAGGGGATGCTGCTGGCCGATGATGACATCACCCGCGTTGACTATGACGACGATCTGGAAACCGTGGTCGTGCGGACCGCGCGTGAGACATCCTATGAGGACAAGCTCAAGAAAAAGACCCGCACCAGTGGCTGCGCAGTGGGCACGGTCTTTGGCGATATGATGGAGGGGCTCGAGGGTGTGCGCCTGCCACAGGTTCAGGTTCGGACCTCGTGGCTGTATGATTTGGCCGCCAAGATCAACCGCACGCCGTCATTGTACCTTGAAGCCGGGGCGATTCACGGCACGGTGCTGTGCCACGAAAGTCGCCCTCTGGTCTATATGGAAGACGTGGGTCGTCACAACGCGGTCGACAAAATCGCGGGCTGGATGCTGTCCGAGGGCGCGGTGGCCGAGGACAAGATCCTCTATACGACGGGCCGTCTGACCTCCGAGATGGTGATCAAAACGGCGATGATGGGCATTCCGGTGCTGGCGTCTCGATCCGGGTTTACGGCGTGGGGCGTCGAGATCGCACGCGAGGTCGGCCTGACCCTGATCGGTCGCATGCGCGGGCAGCGGTTCGTGTGCCTGTCGGGTGAGGACCGTCTGCTGCGCGACATCGACCCGGCCAGCGTGGCGGTCGAGGATAAGAAACATCGCAGGAAGAGTGCGGGATGATCTTTGATGTTCTTTACCTTATTCTCTTATTTGTTCTTTCGATCAGCATCTTACCGCTGGGCGTTCTTGCCGCGTGGAACTACTCACGCAGCAAAAGAACCGTTGTAGAGGGAATGGCTCGATTGGACGAAAACACTCTGGATCGATTGGGTTGGGAGGCAAGAGAATACATCGGGGCTTTTGATCTGCGGGCTCCATTTCGATTGGGTTGGAACACGTGGGGGCTGGCTGTCAAGAAGCAGAACGTCGCCCTGCAGCGCACTCTATTGCGCGGTTTGCCAACTGGAGTTGACGTCTCAGATGAAACCAGAAAATCGGTTCACCGGTTCCGTCGCTATTTCAGTTTTTTTGTCGTGCCGGTAGCGGTCGTTATCCTGTTTCCAGCTTACATTCGTCTGAGCCATGATATGGCTAGCTTTTCCGGCCTGCCATTGTACGCGTGTTTCATTTTGCTGGGTTTGGGTGTCGGGCTTTCTATATTCATTCCCCCGGAAAAATTCCAAAGATGGCCAGAGATCGAGAACCAAACATGACCAAACCCCTCGGAGTTATCCTCGCCGGAGGACTGGCGACCCGGATGGGAGGTGGCGACAAAGGGCTGCAGCGCATCGGCGGGCAGAGCCTGCTTGGTCATGTGATCGACCGCTTAGCCCCGCAGGTGGACAGTCTGGCGCTGAACGCCAATGGCGATCCCGCGCGGTTTTCCGACCTGAACCTGCCGGTGATCGCGGACACGGTCGAAGGGTTCGCGGGCCCTCTGGCCGGTGTTCTGGCTGGGCTGGACTGGGCCGCCGAAGAAGGGGCCGATTGCATCGTCACCGCCGCTGCCGACACGCCATTTTTTCCGCGCGATCTGGTGGCCAGACTGGTAGACGCCGCCGAAGGGCAGACCCATCCGCTTGTGCTGGCCACCACGCCGCGCACGGGGGATGAGGCGCTGAAATCCGGCGGTGGCAAACGTGTCAACCGGCACCCGACCTTTGGCCTCTGGCCCGTTGCGCTGCGCGATGATCTGCGGGCTGCGTTGCAGGACGGTTTGCGCAAAGTGGTGATCTGGACCGATCAGCACGACGGGCGCGAGGCGCTGTTCCCCGCCGACCCGTTCGATCCGTTCTTCAACGTCAACACGCCCGACGATCTGGCGCGGGCCGAACAACTGTTGGAGCAGGCATGAGGGTCTACGGCGTCACCGGCTGGAAAAACGCGGGCAAAACCGGGCTGATGGAGCGTCTGGTGGCCGAGATCACCGGTCGGGGGTTTTCGGTGTCGACGCTCAAACACGCGCACCACAGCGTCGATGTGGATCAACCCGGCACCGACAGCTATCGCCACCGAACGGCGGGCGCGTCCGAGGTGCTGCTGGCCTCGGGTCAGCGTCTCGCGATCATGCAAGAACTGCGCGGTGCGCCCGAGCCTTCGATGGCGGATCTGCTGGCCCGGCTGTCTCCGGTCGATCTGGTGCTGATCGAAGGGTTCAAACGCGAGGACCACCCCAAGATTGAGGCCTTCCGGGCCGAGGCCGGGAACGCTCTGATGGCCCCTGGAAACCCGACGATCCGCGCCGTGGCCAGCGACACGCCGCTAAAGGTCGACCAACCGGTTTTTGACCTGAACGATACCGCCGCGATTGCCGATTATATCCTGAACGAGGTAGGGCTATGACCAAACCCGACATCGCACCTCCGCCCTTGCGCAACGATTGTTTTGCTTTGCCCGCCGGGGTGAACTGGACCCCGGTCGAGGACGCGCTGTCCTTGCTGCGCGACCGGCTGACCGTGGTTGCGGGCGTGGAAACCGTGCCCTTGGCGCAGGCCACAGGGCGTATTCTCCCGCAGGAGGTTATCGCCCAACGTTCGAATCCGCCGCAGCCCAATACGGCGGTGGATGGCTATGGCTTTGCCGGGGCCGCGCCTGACGGGCCGCAAGTGATGCCGCTGCATCCGGGGCGCGCGGCGGCTGGGATACCGTTTGACGGCTTGGTGCCCGCAGGCCATGCGCTGCGTGTGCTGACCGGGGCAGCGCTGCCTGCGGGCGTTGATACCGTCATTTTGGAAGAGGACGTGACAGTTCAGGACGGGCACATTGCATTTCACGGACCCCTGAAACGCGGCGCAAATACCCGCAAGGCAGGCGAGGATGTGGCTGAGGGCGACGCGGTTCTGCCCGCCGGACGTCGCCTGACCCCGGCCGATCTGGCGCTGTTGTCGGCCACCGGTCTGGCCGAGGTTCCGGTGCGCAAAGTGCTGCGCGTGGCGGTTCTGTCCACGGGGGATGAACTGGTCGAACCCGGTGAATCCGCCGGTCCGGGCCAGATTTACGATGCCAACCGTCCGATGCTGTTGTCCTTGTTGGAACGCATGGGGTTTGAGGCGGTCGATATGGGCCGGGTGCCCGACGACCGCGAGGCGTTGCGGACTTGTCTGAACCAAGCCGCTGAACGAGCGGATGTGATCCTGACCAGTGGCGGCGCGTCTGCCGGGGATGAGGACCATGTCTCGGCCCTGTTGCGGCAGGCAGGGGCGATGCAGGAATGGCGGATTGCACTGAAACCGGGTCGGCCTCTGGCGCTTGGGATGTGGGACGGAACGCCTGTGTTCGGCCTGCCGGGAAACCCGGTGGCCGCGTTGGTTTGCACGTTGATCTTTGCACGTCCTGCCTTGGGTTTGTTGGCAGGCGAGGGTTGGCTGGAGCCGCAAGGATTCGACGTGCCCGCCGCCTTCGAGAAACGTAAGAAACCGGGCCGCCGCGAATACCTGCGCGCCCGTGTGCGCGATGGACGGGTCGAGGTCTTTGCATCCGAAGGATCAGGCCGGATCAGCGGGCTGAGTTGGGCAGAGGGTCTGGTCGAGATTGAGGATGGCGCGCGCCATATCCAACCGGGCGACCTCGTCCGGTTCATCCCGTATGGCAGTTTCGGTCTTTAATCGAAGGTCCCGGCAACCCGTCCCAACAGCATGAACGCCCGCGCGGTGCGTGTATCGCCCAAGGCGGTCAGATCAGCGTCACTGGCTTCGGGTTCAAACTCGATAATCATATGGTCGAACCGGCGCAGGAAATGGTGGGCTGCGTCCCGGAAAATCGGGTCTTGCTTCATCCGGGCCGAGGTCAGCGCCAGAGAGGAGCGGTCCCGGATGCCGCCCAAGGCCGCCACGGATCGGCCCCGCGCGCCTTGCGCAAATTGCCGCCAAATCTCGGGGCGCGCCATGTCGGGGCGCAGGTCATCCATGTAGATGCCTTCCTGGCTAAGCAAGGTCAGAACATCCTGAGACGCCTGTACCAGTTGCGCCGCCTTGCGATCCTTCAGCGCCAGCCGCAGGGCGTTGAACCCTTCGGTATCTTCCTGGGTTTCCGGGAAATTCAGTGCGCGAATAAACACATCATTGCTGAGCGGGGGCGCGATATCTTCGGCCTGCGTACCCAGTTCCAGCGTGGTCTGATCCCCGTTTGCGTTGGGCGATTTCCCTCGCACCGGCTCAGTACGTTGGGTCGAGAATGTGGCCAGCGCGGTTTCGGTCTTCTTCGCGGTCTCAGCGATCTGGTCCAGCTTTTGCGTGACCGCAGGCTCATACCCGCTGGAGCTGCGCTGTTGCTGGGCGATGAACGTATTGCGCAACGCATCGATCGAGGTTTGCAGCCGCGTGCTTTCCTCGCGCATGATACGGCTGGCCCGCATCGCAGTCGCTGCAACCCAGATCATCGCAACGGGCATGAACACCGCCAGCAATGTCACCACAAAGCCGCCACCTTCGACCTTGTCGGGCAGCACCAGAAACACGACCGAAACGATCAGCCAGATAACGCTGAGCGCGATGGCCGCGATCTCGATCTCGGTCAGGGCAGGCAAGGCGGGCTTGTCATAGATACCCAGCGAAGTTGGCTGCTCGGCTTCCTGCTCTGTCGTGGGGTCGGACATGCGTGCGCTCCGGGGTCAGGCGTATTCGATAGTCAAGATCTCATACGAGCGCACGCCGCCGGGGGTGCGCACTTCGACGCTGTCGCCTTCATCCTTGCCGATCAGCGCGCGGGCGATAGGGGATTTGATGTTCAGCAGACCCGCTTCGATATTGGCCTCATACTCGCCCACGATCTGCCAGGTCTTTTCTTCGTCGGTATCTTCATCAACCAACGTGACCTTGGCGCCGAATTTCACAGCACCGGACAGCTTTGCCGGGTCGATCACGTCGGCCAGCGACAGGATGCCTTCAAGCTCTTTGATCCGGCCTTCGATAAAGCCCTGTTTTTCGCGGGCCGAGTGGTATTCGGCGTTTTCTTTCAGATCGCCCAACTCTCGGGCCGAGGCTATGGCCTCGATGATCGCAGGGCGCTCGACGGATTTGAGGTTTTTGAGCTCGGCTGCGAGCGCGGCATTGCCCGCAGGCGTCATTGGAATTTTTTCCATATTCTTGTCGTCCACGCGTAAAGTGATTAGCCCCGCCGCACGAAATAGGCGCCGGGGCGAATGAATGGGTCGTCAATTACCTGACCCAAATGGCGTGGAAAATGCAAGGGGGCTAAATCGCCCCGATGCGGATTACAGCCTAGGCGTAGCTGATCACCTCGAATTCGATGCCATTGTCATCATCGAAATAGAATCGTTTGCCCGGTTCGTAATCCGCGTGGGATTTTGGCGTGAATCCGGCCTTGACGACTTTGGCCTCGGTTTCGTCGATATCTTCGACCAGAATACCCACATGGTTCAGCCCGCCCACGATGTCATAGCTGCTTTCGGACGACGGTTTCGGATCGCTGGGCGCATAAAGCGCCAGATAGGTGTGCGCGCTGCCAACATGGACGGTGTATCCTCCGGCAATGGCCGGACCCTCCCACCGGGTTTTCCAGCCAAAGACGTCGTGCATCCACTTGGCCGAAGCCTGCGGGTCGCTGACGGTAAAGTTGGTGTGTTCAAGCGTCGCCATCATGGGATCTCCTTTGCGAATTGAGGCTTGTCCCGACTCACCGTAATTTCTAAACCTAACTTTAGGTCAAGAGATTTATAGAGGTTGAAATGGCGGTATCCGAAGGACTGGCAATTGGAGCTTTGGCCCGGCGCACAGGATTAGCGGTGTCGGCCATTCGCTACTATGAGGCGCAGGGGCTGATCACACCGTGGCGCAATGCGGGCGGGCAAAGGCGCTATCAGCGTGCCGATATCCGGCGGTTAAGTTTTGTTATGATCGCCCAGCAATTCGGTCTGTCCCTGCCGGAAATTCGTCAGGTGCTGTCGGGCCTGCCCGGAAACCGCACTCCCACGCCGCAGGATTGGAAAGAGATCAGCGTCGGGCTGCGCGCGCACCTGGATCAGCGAATCGACACGTTGACCCGGCTGCGGGACAATCTGGATGGCTGTATCGGCTGTGGTTGTCTGAGCTTGCCCAAATGCGCGCTCTACAATCCCGATGACCGGGCAAAATCCAAGGGAAGCGGCCCCAGATACCTCATGGGGGACACTCCTGAGGGCTGAAGTGTCGAATAGCGGCATTGTTACGCCGTGTTTCGATTGACCTATGTCTTTCTCAGCATGTAATCAGCCGTGAAACAAAATTGCGCCAGCCAAGCTGAAACAGCGCCAATTCGGAAAGTTAGCTAAGGAGCCCACGATGGCCGATATTGAACGCGAAGCGATGGAATATGATGTGGTGATCGTGGGCGCAGGTCCTGCGGGCCTGTCGGCGGCCATCCGTCTGAAACAACTGGATGCCGATCTGAACGTCGTGGTGCTTGAGAAAGGCTCGGAAGTGGGCGCGCACATCCTGTCGGGCGCGGTGCTGGACCCGTGCGGCCTGGATGCCCTGATCCCGGACTGGAAAGAAAAGGGCGCGCCGCTGAACGTGCCGGTGCATGAAGACAATTTCTATATGCTGGGTGAAGCCGGTCAGATACGTATCCCAAACTTCCCCATGCCGCCGCTGATGAACAACCACGGTAACTACATCGTCTCGATGGGCAATGTCTGTCGCTGGATGGCCGAACAGGCCGAAGAGCTAGGCGTGGAAATCTTCCCTGGCATGGCCTGCTCGGAGCTGGTCTATGGTGAGAATGGCAAAGTCAAAGGCGTGGTCGCCGGTGTCTTCGGTCTGGAAGCGGATGGTTCCTATGGCCCCAACACCGAACCGGGGATGGAACTGCACGGCAAATACGTCTTCCTGTCGGAAGGCGTCCGTGGCTCGCTGTCCAAGGAAGTGATCGCCAAATACGACCTGCAAGCTGGGAAAGAGCCGCAGAAATACGGCGTCGGCATGAAAGAGATCTGGGAGATCGACCCGGCCAAGCACAAGGAAGGCACCGTGACCCACACCATGGGCTGGCCCTTGGGCAGCAATGCGGGTGGCGGATCGTTCATTTATCACCTGGAAAACAATCAGGTCTATGTCGGTTTCGTGGTGCACTTGAACTACAAAAACCCGCACCTGTATCCCTACATGGAGTTCCAGCGCTTCAAGCATCACCCGATGGTGGCCGAACTGCTGAAAGGCGGCAAGCGCGTGGCCTACGGTGCCCGTGCGATCACCGAGGGCGGCTATCAGTCGATGCCCAAGCTGGTGGCTCCGGGCGTGGCGCTGCTGGGCTGTTCGGCGGGCATGGTCAACGTGCCGCGCATCAAGGGCAACCACAACGCGATGCTGTCGGGCAAGGCCGCAGCCGAGGCCGCCTTTGACGCCATCAAAGCCGACCGCTCGGGTGACGAACTGACCGCTTATGAGACCGACGTACGCGACGGCGCTATCGGTGCAGACCTGAAGAAGGTGCGCAACGTCAAACCGATCTGGTCGAAATGGGGCCTGACCGCATCGCTGATGCTGGGTGGTCTGGACATGTGGACCAATACGCTGGGCTTTTCGCTGTTCGGTACCGTGGGCCATGGCAAGAACGACGCCGAGGCGACTGAGGACGCCAGCAAACACAATCCCATCGACTATCCCAAACCCGATGGTGTGCTGTCTTTCGACCGTCTGACTAACGTCTCCTTCGCGGCCACCAACCACGAAGAAAGCCAACCCTGCCACCTGAAGCTGGCAGACCCGGCGATCCCAGTCAGCGTCAACCTGCCCAAGTTCGATGAACCGGCACAGCGCTACTGCCCGGCGGGTGTCTACGAAATGGTCGAAGACGAGAACGGCCCGCGATTCGTCATCAACTTCCAGAACTGTGTTCACTGCAAGACCTGCGATATCAAGGATCCCAGCCAGAACATCACCTGGACCACGCCGCAGGGCGGTGACGGGCCGAATTATCCCAACATGTAAGCAAAAAACAGGCAATGGCGGCGTCGTGAAGGCGTGGCCATTGCCTCTTTCCGACCGAAGCCCTAGCTTGTGTGGCAGTCAACAATAGCAAGGCAGGATTTCGGTGGCATCCCGTTTACGTCGCGCAGCACTGGCTGTGCTGTTTACTTCTACCTTTGCCATTCCGTCACTCGCAGACACGGGGTCCGGGGCGTATCTTGCCGGGCGTCAGGCAATTTTCCAAAGCGATTACGCGGCGGCCGAGCAGTATTATTCCGAAGCGCTGCAGGCTGATCCCGAAAACAATCAACTTCTTGAAAGCGTGGTCGTGGCCCGCTTGTCGCTGGGCGAGATCAAGCGTGCCCTGCCTGTCGCTGAGGCGATAGAGGAGCGTGGCATGCCAAGCCAGGCGGCGCGCATGGTGATCGCTGCTAATTTGGTCGCAGATGGCGCGTTGGACGAATTTCTGGAGCGCGACCCGGAAACGCAGGGCGTTGGGCCGCTGGTTGATGGCCTGATGATGGGTTGGGCCCATATGGGTCAGGGCGCGATGACCAAGGCGATGGAACAGTTCGACCAGGTCTCGACCCAGGAAGGCCTGCGAGAATTCGCGATGTACCACAAGGCACTGGCGCTGGCTTCAGTCGGGGATTTCGAAGGGGCCGAGGCGATCTTTTCGGCGGATAACGATGCGGTCGCGCGGTTCACTCGCCGTGCCGCGCTGGCCCGAACCGAGGTATTGTCGCAACTGGACCGAAACGAGGATGCGTTGCTTTTCCTCAGCACAGTGTTTGCCGCCGGAAGCGATCCGTCCATCGAAGGGTATGAGGCGCGATTGGCCGCGGGTGAGACCTTGCCATTTACCCATGTCCGTACCCCGCAGGATGGCATGGCCGAGGTGTTCTTTTCCGTCGGTGCCGCGCTTAGCAGCGAAGCCGCCCAAACCTATGTACTGCTATATGCGCAGGTCGCCGCGTTCCTGCGCACAGACCATGTCGACGCGATCTTGCTGACGGCTGAACTGCTGGATGCGTTGGAGCAATATGATCTGGCGGTTCAAGCTTATCGCCGGGTTCCCGCTGACAGCAGCGACTACCATGCCGCCGAACTGGGTCGGGCCGAGGTTCTAAGCCGCGCAGGCAAAACCGATGCCGCGGCCGAAGTATTGCAATCCCTCGCCGCGCAAAGCCCGGATTTGCCCAGCGTGCATGTGGCATTGGCTGATTTGCAGCGGCGGCAAGAGGATTACGCTGAGGCCGTTCAGACCTATGACAAGGCCATCGAACTGATCGAGGAAGGTGCGGGCAGCAATTGGTTCCTGCACTACGCCCGAGGCATCTCGCATGAGCGTCTCAAGCAATGGGATCAGGCCGAGGCCGACTTCCGCCGCGCGTTGGAACTGAACCCGGACCAGCCGCAGGTGCTGAACTATCTGGGCTATTCGCTGGTCGAGCGGCAGGAAAAGCTGGATGAGGCGCTGGACATGATCGAACGCGCCGTGGCAGCCCGCCCGGACAGTGGCTATATCGTTGACAGCCTGGGCTGGGTTCTGTTCCGTCTAGGCCGCTATGACGAAGCCGTGGGCCATATGGAACGCGCGGTCGAGCTGATGCCGGTTGATCCGGTGGTCAACGACCATTTGGGCGATGTTTACTGGGCTGTTGGCCGCGCGCGCGAGGCTGAGTTCCAGTGGAAACGCGCCCTGTCCTTCATCGACCCCGAAGACACCGATGGTGAGGCTGACCCGGATCGCATACGCCGCAAGCTGGAAATCGGGCTGGACGCGGTTCTTGTCGAAGAAGGGGCCGAGCCGCTGAAGGTCGCCAATGAAGGCTGAGGCATTTGCCCCTGCCAAGATCAACCTGACCCTGCATGTGACCGGCCGCCGCGCGGATGGTTATCACCTGCTGGATTCGCTGGTGGTCTTTGCTGATGTAGGTGACACATTGCAGTTCACCCCGGGCGATGATCTGTCAATTTCTGTGGCGGGTGAACACGCTGTAGGAGTGCCGACAGACAGCCGAAATTTGGTCTGGAAAGCCGCACAGGCGGCGGGTTGGACCGGTCATATTGACTTGAACAAGGTGCTGCCGCATGGAGGCGGCATTGGGGGCGGGTCCTCGGACGCGGCGGCGACGCTTCGGATGGCGGCAAAGCAGGGCAGTACAGCTTCGCGCGACGTGGCCCTGTCGCTGGGGGCCGATATTCCGGTCTGCGTCACGGCTCGGGCCATGCGAATGCGGGGCATTGGGGACGATCTGACACCCGCTTCGCTGCCGTCTCTGCCAGCCCTGTTGGTCAACCCTGGCGTCGAAGTCCCCACCGGGCGCGTGTTTGCGGCATTGGAAAGCCGCGACAACCTGCCAATGCCCGCAGAGATCCCTGAATTTGAGACTGTCGAGACCTGCGCCGATTGGTTGCGGGATCAACGCAACGACCTTGAACCGCCAACAACGGGCTTGGCTCCCGAAGTCGCCCGCGTTTTGGATGAACTTGATAGCACCAAAGCGGCCCTTATGGCCCGCATGTCAGGGTCGGGTTCGACCTGTTTTGCGCTTTATCCCACGATGAAAGACGCGCATTTCGCCGCTTATGAGATTGGCGCAGCCCATCCCAATTGGTGGTGCCGCGCGACTCAGCTTAATTGAGGCGCGAAACCACGTAGTCGGCCAAATCACGCAACAGCGTGCGGATCTCGTGGTCGGGCAGGGCGTCCAGCGATGCTTTGGCCTTGTTCGCCCAGCCAAAGGCATCCGCTCGCGTCGCTTCAAGCGTACTGTACTTGGCCATTAGGCCAAGGGCATGGTCCAGATCGCCCTCTTCCTGACGACCGCGCCCAATAGTGCGCTCCCAGAAAGCGTGTTCGTCGGGCGTGGCCTGTGCCACAGCTTTGATCACTGGCAGGGTCAGCTTACGCTCGCGGAAATCATCGCCCACATTCTTACCTGTGGCTGCGCTGTCGCCTTGGTAATCCAGCAGATCATCCGCAATCTGGAACGCAATCCCCAGCGCGTCGCCATAGTCATAAAGCGCCTTGACCTGTTCCTCGGTTGCGCCGGAAATTACGCCACCCACCTCGGTCGCGGCCGAGAACAGCGCCGCCGTCTTACCGCGCACAACTTGCAGGTAAATCGCCTCGGTCGTGCCCAGATCGGTCGCGGCGGTCATTTGCAGCACTTCGCCTTCGGCAATCGTGGCCGAGGCATTGGCCAGGATATCCAGGACCCGCAGCGATCCTGTCTCAACCATCAACTGAAAGCTGCGGGAGAACAGGTAATCACCGACCAGAACGCTGGATTTGTTGTCCCACAGAAGGTTCGCAGTAGGCCGCCCGCGCCGCTGGGCACTTTCGTCGACCACATCATCATGCAGCAGGGTTGCGGTGTGAATAAACTCGACCGTCGCGGCCAGACGCACGTGGTGATCTCCGGCATAACCAAACAGCCGCGCCGCCGCCAAGGTCAGCATCGGGCGCAGGCGTTTGCCGCCTGCCTCGACCAGATGCGCGGTGACTTCGGGAATGCGCGGCGCGTGTTCTGACGCCATGCGCGTGCGGATCAACTCGTTGACCGCGCCCATCTCGCCCGTCAGGATTTCCGCCAAACGCTCATGCGGTTTTGTGACCGTGTCGATATTCATCACACCCTTGATACAAGGCTCGACATCGCGGCCGCCTTGCCCTTACATCCATCCCCATGAAAGAACTTTTGCGCAGCACTGATCCGACGATTCTGGCCTTTGCATCCGCTCTTCTTGAGGGCGAGGATATAGACTGCTTTCAGATGGACGTAAATATGAGCATCCTCGAAGGTGGTATCGGAATCTTCCCTCGCCGCTTGATGGTGCGCGCGGATGACCTGACCCGCGCCGAACGTGTCATGCACGACAATGATATCCCTTTGGGTCGATGACACTGTTTGCTGACGCCGACCTGACCCGAAATGACTTTTTGGGAGGACGTGTGCGCCTGCGGCAACCCCGTAAGGGGTACCGCGCAGGCGTGGACCCTGTTTTATTGGCCGCATCTGTACCCTCAAAGCCCGGCCAGACGGTTCTGGAATTGGGGTGTGGTGCTGGGGCCGCCGTTTTATGCCTGCTGGCGCGGGTGCCAGACCTGCAGGCTGTGGGGGTCGAATTGCAGCCTGCTTATGCTGATCTTGCGCGTCGGAATGCCGCTGAGAACGGCACCACGCTTGAGGTTTTTGAGGCTGATCTGACCGCTTTGCCGTCCGATCTCAAACAGCGCCAGTTCGATCACGTTATTGCGAACCCGCCCTATTATCGGGCCGGAGCGCACAGCCCTGCGGCGGATGAAGGCCGTAGCGCCGCATTGGGTGAAAACACGCCGTTGAACCTTTGGATCGAGACTGCGGCCAAACGCCTTGCCCCCCGGGGTTATCTGCACATGATTCAGAAAGCGGACCGGTTACCAGATATGCTGGCCGCCTGCGAGGGGTGCTTGGGGTCTGTCGAAGTATTGCCATTATCCGCCCGTGTTGGTCGACGTGCTGAACTGGTTATTCTGAGGGCTAGAAAGGGCGGAAAAGCCGCGTTTCAACTGCATGCCCCGCTGGTTCTCCATTCAGGTGAGCGCCATGAGGTAGACGGTGACAGTTACACTCCGCCAGTTTCGGCCGTATTGCGCGAAGGGGCTGGCTTGCCCGAATTTTCCAGCTGACAGGCATTAACCAGCCGATTTTGTCGGATTTGTTATATTTTCTATGCACCCGCAGCGTGACAGGGTGGAAACGATGTGCTCAACTTCTTACGTGAAACTCAGACATCAACAGAGGAGTACCGCCATGAGCGTGAGCGCACACCTGACCGAACTGAAGAAAAAGCACGAAAACCTCGGTCTTGAAGTTGAACAAGCACAACGCTCGCCTGGTATCGACGACCTTCACATTGCTCAGCTCAAAAAACAGAAACTAAAGCTCAAGGAAGAGATTGAGCGATTGTCGAGTTAACGGCGCATACTGGCCCGGGCGGCGATTGTAGCGCCGCCAGTGATTAAAACGGCCGCGATCGCCAGACCCCAGCTTGGGTCGGCGATCCCGGCGACCACCAGAACAAGTGTAGACAGAAGCGGGGCCGCGTAAGATGACGTGCCCAGAATTTGAATGTCTCCCTGCTTGACCCCGATATCCCAGACATAAAACGCCAAGCCAACGGGCCCCAGCCCAAGAGCTATGACCGATCCCCAGCCCAGAATGGTTTCTGGCCAGACTGTCTCTTCAATGGCGATGTGCAAAAGGCCCGAGGCAACGGCCGTGGCCACACAGAACACAGCGACCGAACTGGTTGGCGTGTCGCCCAGACGACGCGACAGCACGGAATAGCCCGACCATGTCAGCGCGCACAGCAGTGCCAGTGCATAGCCAGGCAAATGTTCGGCCTGGAAACCGCTGCTACCCCCACCCGCGATGATCACGGCGGCCCCGGCGAAACCCAGACAGGCTCCGATCAAATGGCCGATCCGCAGATGTTCTCCGGGCAAGAGCCCCGAGAGCAGAACAATCAGCAGAGGCCACAGATAGGCGATCAGCCCGGCCTCTGCGGCAGGGGCCATTCGCAAAGCCGAGAAATACAGCGCATGATAGCCAAAAAGACCGATTGTCCCAAACAGATAGGTGGTCCAGGGGATTTCTCGAAGCTGACTCAACCCGCCTGTGGCCCATGTCCAAACCAATCCCAGCGTCCCCCCGATGGAAAAGCATAGGGCGTTCAGCAGCAAAGGCGGCGTGGGCGCGGACCCAACCGTAAAGAGGGCCAGCAGGGCCCAAAGCAGGACGGCGACAAAACCGATTCCTGTTGCGTGCGTTCTTGTCACGGTGCGGGTACCTCTTCCACCGGAATGATTTCGAACTCATCCGACAAATGCGCAGTCTTTTCAATCTCGGACATGAACCAATCGCGGAATGCCGCAATCTGAGGTCTGCTTTCGGCCCCTTTCAGACACAGGAACCGGAATCGTCCCATGGTCTCGATTGCGACCTTGAAGGGGGCGACCAACCGGCCCTCTGCCAGGTCCTTGATAATCATAGCCCTTCGACCGAGCACGACGCCCACTCCGGCAACTGCCGCGTCAATCGCATGATCCGCGTTGGAAAAATGCGCGCCGTGCTGTGGGTTGAAGTCTACCCCGACGGCCCGAAACCAGGTGGGCCAGTCAGACGGGGGCCGCAGAAACGCAATCGAGTCGTCAAAGATCAATGGCGCCTCCCGCAGGCTTTCAGGCGTTGGGAATTGTTCGGCCAAATCCGGGGTCATCACCGGGGTCAGCCATTCCTTGCGGACGGGCACGGAATACAGGCCCTCATCCCCGCCATAGCCAAAGCGGATCGCCACATCCACATCGTCCCGTTCGAGGTCCATGTTACGTAATGTGGCCGAGAACTTCAGGTCGATCTCAGGATGCGCCCGGGCAAAGTCATATAGTCGGGGAGCTAGCCATTTGGCCGTCAACGCCGGGCCCGCCGTAACGGTCAGACTGGTATCATTCCCTTGCCGCCGGGCGGCCTGCCACGCGGCTTGCAATGTGGCGAACCCGTCTGCCGCGCCAGGGGCTAAGGCGCGCCCAGCCTCTGTCAATTCCACCGCCCGATTGAGGCGACGAAACAGGGTGCGTCCCAGATGTTCCTCCAACGACTTAATCTGAAAGGACAAGGCTGCGGGCGTGACATGCAGTTCCTCAGCAGCCTTAGCAAAGGACATGTGACGGGCGGCGGCATCAAAGGCGCGCAAGGCGGTCAGCGGCGGAAGGTAGTCGCTCATAGGGCAAGAAATTCTTAATTGAGATCAGAAAAAAGCTCGTTTGTCGCTCTAGAAAATAAGCCTCATATTGATCTCAAGTCAAACAAAGCTGAACTGAAAGGATACTTGTCATGATCGAGGCTACCTCCAGCCCCTCTGTCGCCCGCGCCTTTCGGCGTGCCCATTTCGAACGGTCCCGCGCGATCGGTGACTTGGTGAAGTGGCTATTTGGTTCCCGCTGAGCGCAGCGCGCGCGTTCTTACGGGATAAAAAAGGGCCGGTCATAGTGACCAGCCCTTTTTTGATTCTGAATTTGGGATCAGACGAAGAACTGCGCACCGTTGGCCGAAATGGTCGAGCCATTGATGAATTGCGAATCGTCCGATGCCAGGAAGGCCACGCAGCGTGCGATTTCTTCGGGCTCACCCAGACGTCCCGCCGGGATTTGGCCGATGATCGACTCGCGTACCTTTTCAGGCACAGCCATGACCATCTCGGTTGCGATGTAGCCGGGGCAGATGGCGTTTGCGGTGATACCAGCCCGCGCGCCTTCCTGTGCCAGCGACTTCACGATGCCCAGATCACCGGCCTTGGTCGCGGCATAGTTCACCTGTGCGAACTGACCTTTCTGACCATTGATCGAGCTGATGACGATGATGCGGCCGAACTTGCGCTCGCGCATGCCGGGCCAGACGGGGTGGACGGTGTTGAACACGCCGGTCAGGTTGGTGTCGATCACCTGATGCCACTGTTCCGGGGTCATCTTGTGGAACGGAGCGTCGCGGGTGATGCCCGCGTTGGCGACCACGATGTCGATGGGGCCAACCTCGGCCTCAACCTTTTCGATACCCGCTTTGGATTCGTCATAATCAGCCACGTTCCACTTGTACGTGGCGATGCCGGTTTCCTCGGTGAATTTTGCGGCCGCTTCGTCGTTTCCGGCATAGGTGGCTGCAACATTGTACCCTTCGGCTTTCAGCGCCTTGGAAATTGCTGCGCCGATGCCGCGGGAACCGCCGGTGACGAGTGCTGTACGTGCCATTTAGGCTTCCTCCAATTTAAGTCGTCTTGGTAATGCTGTTACTTTGATAGGTGATCTTGCGCAATATTGTTTCGTCGAGAATCATCGAAACCCATAGGGCAATATCGTCGCATCTTTGGGTCAGCCCCAATGTAACAAAAAAGGGCGCCTGCGGGGCGCCCTTTCTATGTTCAGTGCTTAACAGCTTAGTCGCGCTCCACGCAGAGGGCGACGCCCATGCCGCCGCCGATGCAAAGGGTCGCCAGACCCTTCTTCGCGTCGCGGCGTTTCATTTCGAACAGAAGCGTGTTCAGAACGCGGCAGCCCGAGGCGCCGATCGGGTGGCCGATGGCAATTGCGCCTCCGTTCACGTTTACGATCGACGGGTCCCAACCCATGTCCTTGTTCACGGCGCAAGCTTGCGCAGCGAAGGCTTCGTTGGCCTCAATCAAATCCAGGTCGTCGACTGACCAGCCCGCTTTTTCCAGCGCTTTGCGCGAGGCGTAGATCGGGCCAACGCCCATGATCGACGGGTCCAGGCCCGCCGTCGCATAGGAGGCGATCCGGGCCAGAGGTTCAATCCCACGCTTCTCGGCGTTTTCTGCCGACATCAACAGGGTCGCCGCTGCGCCATCATTCAGGCCGGATGCGTTGGCCGCCGTGACCGAGCCATCCTTGGTGAAAGCGGGGCGCAGCTTGGCCATCGCCTCCATCGTTGCGCCGTGCCGGATATATTCGTCGCTGTCCATCACGATGTCGCCCTTGCGGGTTTTGATGGTGAAGGGCGTGATCTCATCTGCGAACTTACCAGCTTTTTGTGCGGCTTCGGCCTTGTTTTGGCTGGCGACGGCAAATTCATCCTGCATATCGCGGCTGATCTGCCATTTCTCGGCTACGTTCTCGGCTGTCTGACCCATGTGGTAGCCGTTGAACGCATCCCACAAACCATCGCGGATCATGGTGTCGATATATTTCATGTCACCCATCTTGTGACCGGCGCGCAGCGCGGCAGCGTGAGGAGACATGGTCATGTTTTCCTGACCACCAGCAGCGACGATTTCCGCATCGCCCAGTTGGATATGCTGCGCACCCAGTGCAACCGCGCGCAGGCCCGAACCGCAGACTTGGTTGATCCCCCAGGCCGCGCTTTCCTGTGGAAGACCCGCATTGATATGCGCCTGACGCGCTGGGTTCTGACCCTGTGCCGCAGTCAGAACCTGGCCCATGATGGTCTCGCTGACCTCACCCTTTTCGATCCCAGCGCGTTCGACGACTGCTTCGAGAACGGCGGTACCCAAATCATGCGCGGGTGTGTTTGCGAACGAGCCACCAAAACTACCGACGCCTGTGCGTGCTGCGGATGCGATTACTACGTTGGTCATTAAGACAATCCTTTACCGTCAAGGTTCTGTGGGAAACGTGACGGCGCAGGCGATAGGGAAAGGCCCTTATCGGTTCAGAGCGCCTCATGATCCCCCGCTCCAACTGTCCATGGAATAGCGCAATGCTGCACATGCAGCAACGGTCAGCTTGTCTCAGGCCGAAGTTGGGTAATGCCGCGCGGGTCAACCCGCTGATTGTTCAATGTTCTTTGCTGTCCATGGCGCCGATACGCTGGGTGCGCCGAACAAGAAACCCTGAAGGCAATCGACGCCATTTGCGACAAGAAACTCTGCGTCTTCTTTCCTTTCGACCGATTCGGCAGTGACAAGAATCTCAAACTCGCGGGCGACGGCGATCAGGGCGCGGACCAGGGCCTGATTGTCCCGGTTGGCGGCAATGCCGCGTACGAACTGGCCGTCGATCTTGGCGGCATCGAACAGAAACTCTCGGAAATGGCGGAAACTGAAATTGCTGGCGCCGAAGTCGTCCAGCGCAAAGGCAATACCGCGCGGTTGCATCCGATCCATGAAATCCATCACCAGATCGGGCAGGGTCATCGCCGAGCTTTCCGAAATCTCAAGGATCAGGCGGTCGCCGATGCTGGTGTCTTTCTTCAAGAACCGCTCCAGCACGCGGGACCATCGCGCGAAGCCGATCGAGCGCGCGGACATGTTGATGGACAGGCGGATATCGGGGTGTCGGGCCAGTGTGCGCAACCCCATCTCCAAGGCAATACAGTCCAGTTCCCGACCGATAGGCGTGTTTTCCAACTGTGGCATGAAATCTCGCGCGGGAATTACCCGGCCGGTTTCGTCCAGTACCCGGATGAACCCTTCGTAGAAGGCGACGCCGTGCGGCGCGTTGGCCTGCATCACCGGCTGAAAGGCCAGCTTGCATTGTCTGTGCTTCACGGCGTCCGAGGCCATTTGAACCGTTGAGGCATCGCGCGATGTCACAGCCGCGTCCAAAGGGCTGTCCGACCTTTCGGGCAAATCTGCCAGGTGTTTGTCCGCCATGATTGCCTTGCCTTTTGTCGCTTTAGGTCAAGGTTGGATTTCAGACGAAACTTGTGAATTTGAGGTTAATGAGGGTGCGATTGCCGACTAACGGGCAACCTCCCAGGCACGACCGACCGTAATCGCCGCCCCGATGACTGCGCCTGCAAATCCCAGAGCCATCATAATGAAACCAAACGCGATAAGAGGCGCTGCACCGCCGCTGAGCGCGGACAACATGGCCACGACCAGACCCGCCAATCCCAGAAAGGTCGAAAGGGTCGTGATGCGGGTCATATCAGATCTCCGGGTTAAGCGGCTTCGTATCAATGTGATATGGACCGCTCGGATCGGTATTCAAGAAACGAAACCGTGTGGATCGGCGAATTTAAGCCTGTTCTGCCTGCGATTTGGGCAGGTCGGCCCGGAAATGCTCGAATCCGGGCGTTCCGCGATCTTCGGGGTGCAGGGCGATGTGCTTGGCTTTGATCTGTTGGGAATTGTCCCGGCTTCCATCGTGGCTATACCCCGGTGGGGCAAAGCAATAGGCCAGACGCTGGCGTAGGGTCAGGCCCGGTTGCGAGGCATCGCGCCAGATCCCGACCCATTCGTGAAACGCCACGCGCAACGGATTGAATGTGCCGATATTGTGGACCAGTCCGAAATCTACGCGGTCATCCTCCTGCTCGGGGACGAAGGTCCCGAACACCTTGTCCCAGATGATAAAGACACCTGCATAGTTGCAGTCTAAGTAGCGCGCATTGCGGCCATGATGGGCGCGGTGGTGGCTGGGGGTGTTCATCACCGCCTCGAACCAGCGGGGCATCTTGCCGATGGCTTCGGTGTGGATCCAGAACTGATAGATCAGGTTCAGACCGCCCACGAACAGAACCATGGCCGGGTGGAACCCCAACAATATCAAGGGTGCGCGCACGACCATCATGAAAGTGAAGGTATAGGTCCAGGTCTGTCGCAGCGCGGTCGTCAGGTTGTAATGCTGCGAGCTGTGGTGGTTCACATGGCTGGCCCAGACCCAGCGGATGCGATGGCCGAACCGATGCACCCAGTAATACCGCAGGTCATCCAACACAAAACACAGGACGATGACGGGGATCGAGGTGCCCAGATCCAACGGAGTGATCTGCCACAGCCACATGAAGAACGCATAGGCGATGAACCCCAGCAGCAGGCCCGAAGCGATATTCCCCGCGCCCATGATCAACGAGGTTACAGCATCGCGTGTCTCGTACCGGCCACCTTTGCCTTTGACGGCTATCCAAAGAAACTCGGCCAGAATCGCAGCGATGAAAAAGGGGACGGCCCACTGAACGGCATCCGGAAAGGTGACTTGGTCGGTCATGCGGGCTCCATCAGGTTGTGCCAGTGCTGGCGCTCGGTGTCATCGAGGTGGATCAGGACGCGGGGCGTGCCGAAGTCGTGAAAGCGGACCTCGAACCCTTTGGGGTGGTCCAGCCAATCGAAATCCTGAAGGCGTCGCGCGACCGTGTCGGCGCCGAAAGACCAAACAAGACCGTTACCCGCAGGTGTGCGGATCAAAGCCGTATGGCCGTCATTGGTGATTGTTACATCAACAACCTTGTCGCCGGGTACATGTCGCAACCAAGCGGCTTTTGCGACGTCCGGGGTTAGCTGCGTGACACGAGACTTGCCCGCAAGATGCATCATCAAGGTGATCCCCGCGATCCCCCCGATCACCAGAACCAGCAATATTCCAAGCGGCATGACCATCCTCCCGCAGGACAGAGTGCAAGTCGGCTGCGGCAGTGTCAAAGGTGGCGTTGCGTAAGCCTTTCGCAGAAAACGACCGGCCCGCGAGGCACGGACCGGTTACTGCATTTTTAAAGTCGACTGCGATCAGCTTTCGCCGCCCACCAATGCGCCGACAATCGCCTTGGCACTGTCCGAGTTCCATTCGGCATCGCCGATCAGACGGGCAATCTCGTCTCCGTTGGGATCAAGGATCACAGTAATCGGCAGGGCAATCACGCCGAATTCCCGCGCCACAGCCGAACCGGGATCCTGATGGCGGGGCAAGTTGTCGATACCGGTTTCGTCGAAGAACTTCTTGATACCGGCAGGTGAGTTACGGCCAGTGGCAAGTGTCACAACCTCGAACTTGTCGCCGCCGAACTCTTCCTGAAGCTCAGCGATCTGGGGCATTTCCTTTCGGCAAGGCGCACACCACGTGGCCCAGAAGTTCACCAGAACATATTTGCCTTTGTAGTCGGCCAGTGTCGCTGTACCGCCGTCATCTTCCAACTGAAACTCAACAGTGGCCTTGGGCTTGGGCTCTTTGTGCAGGATCAGCCGTTTCAACGTGCCTTCGCGCAATGGCTTAAGAGTTTCTATATCTGCGGCCAAAGCCGCATTTGCACCCAGCGCAAGGGCCATATAAAGGGGGATCAGACGAAATAGGCGCATATCAACTCCGGGTTTTCTTACATGACCGATCAATCCTCGAACCAGATGTGGGGCGGCCGCTTTGCCGCCGGTCCAGACGCGATCATGGAGGCAATCAATGCCTCGATCGGGTTCGATCAGCGGATGGCAGCCCAGGACATCGCAGGCTCGCGCGCCCATGCCGCCATGTTAGCGGCCACAGGCGTCATAAGTGATAGTGATGCGCAGGCTATTCGGGAAGGGCTGCTCACAGTCTTGTCAGAAATCCAGTCCGGTTCGTTTCAGTTTTCGACCGCGCTGGAAGATATTCACATGAATGTCGAGGCGCGCCTGAAAGAAGTCATCGGAGAACCTGCGGGGCGTCTGCACACCGGGCGCAGCCGCAACGACCAAGTCGCGACCGATTTCAAACTGTGGGTGCGTGATCAGTTCGATGCTGCGGAAACCGGCCTTCTGGCCCTGATCCGGGCGCTGTTGACACAGGCCGAGGCTGGGGCCGATTGGGTCATGCCCGGTTTCACCCACTTACAAACGGCGCAGCCCGTCACATGGGGTCATCACATGATGGCCTATGTCGAGATGTTTGGCCGCGATCTGTCCCGCGTCCGCGACGCGCGCGCCCGGATGAACGAATCCCCACTGGGTGCGGCGGCGCTGGCAGGCACATCTTTCCCGATCGACCGCCAGATGACGGCTGAGGCATTGGGCTTTGACCGTCCCGCCGCAAACTCGTTGGATGCAGTCAGCGACCGGGATTTTGCGCTGGAATTCCTGTCGACGGCCTCGATCTGCGCGGTCCACTTGTCGCGCTTCGCAGAAGAGCTGGTGATCTGGTCGTCGGCCCAGTTCCGGTTTGTGACGCTGTCGGATCGGTTCTCGACCGGCTCTTCAATTATGCCGCAGAAGAAAAACCCCGACGCTGCCGAACTGATCCGCGCCAAGGTCGGCCGGATCTACGGCGCGAACACCGCGCTGATGATGGTGATGAAGGGCTTGCCGCTGGCCTATTCCAAGGACATGCAGGAAGACAAGGAACAAGTCTTTGACGCCGCCGACAACTGGATGCTGGCGCTGGCCGCGATGGAGGGCATGGTCAAGGACATGACCGCCAACCGCGACAGTTTGGCGGCTGCGGCAGGGTCAGGTTTCTCGACGGCGACCGATCTGGCTGACTGGCTGGTACGGGTGCTGGGCCTGCCGTTCCGCGATGCGCATCACGTCACCGGATCGCTTGTTGCCATGGCCGAAGCCAAGGGCTGCGACCTGCCTGATCTGACCCTTGAGGACATGCAATCGGTTCACGCTGATATCACCGATGATGTCTATTCTGTCCTTACGGTCGAAAATTCGGTAAACTCGCGTCAATCCTTTGGCGGCACGGCACCCGATCAGGTGCGTGCCCAGATCAAGCGGTGGAAGGCGCTGGTGTGATGCGGATTTTACGTGTGGTGCTTTTGGTCTCGGCTGGTGCGGTACTGGCCGGGTGCGGTGCGGACGGCGAGCCGATCCAACCCACCATGAGTGCCAATATCGGCGTCGGCAGCAGCGGCACCTATGGCGGCGTTGGTGTCGGGTTGCGTAAAGGCGGTCTGGGCGTGTTCTTGGGGCTGTAACTGATCGTCAATTCAAATTCTGAACTTTCGAACCTGACCCGATCTGAAGGACCGGATCGAAATACATGAGACAAATATGAAATTCATCGCACTGTTTCTGCCCGTTCTCTTCCTGGCCGCCTGTGATCCGTCCTACACACCGCGCCCCGAGCCTGAAGCGCAAACCAGCGGGTCTGGCATTTCGATTTCAGGCTATGGTCGGGTCGGGGTCGGCGTTCGCAAGTAACGGCCCGCGCCGCCGTGCACGGAATCCATTGATCCGCAGACCTCTTTTGGTCTAAGCGCGCTTGTATGGATCACTTTCTCTACCGCGACGGCGCGCTTTACGCCGAGGATGTCCCAATCTCCGAGATCGCAGCCGCGGTCGGAACCCCGTTCTATGTCTATTCGACGGCGACCTTGCTGCGGCATTTCAAGCTGTTCGATGACGCGCTGGACGGGATGGATCACCTTGTCTGCTACGCGATGAAGGCGGCCAGCAATCAGGCGATTCTGAAGACGTTGGCGCAGGCGGGCGCGGGGATGGACGTGGTTTCGGGCGGGGAATACCTGCGGGCAAAGGCCGCGGGCGTGCCTGGCGAAAAGATCGTATTCTCGGGCGTTGGCAAGACAGCGGATGAAATCCGCACTGCGCTTGCCGGCGGCATCCGCCAGTTCAACGTGGAATCCGAACCTGAGATGGAGGTGATCAACGCGGTTGCACTGGACTTGGGCGTGATTGCGCCGATCACCGTGCGGGTGAACCCGGATGTAGACGCGAAAACCCACGCCAAGATCGCTACCGGCAAGTCGGAAAACAAATTCGGCATCCCAATCGCGCGCGCGTCCGAGGTGTATGCCCATGCCGCCACCCTGCCGGGACTGGATGTGATTGGCATCGACGTTCATATCGGCTCACAACTGACCAATCTTGAGCCGTTCGAGCTGGCCTATACCAAGGTTGCCGAGCTGACCGAGCAGCTTCGCAGCGAAGGCCATAATATCCGCCGCCTTGATCTGGGGGGCGGTCTCGGCATTCCCTATACACGTGCCAATGACGCGCCGCCGCTACCTGTGGAATATGGAGCTTTGATCCAGAAAACGCTGGGCCATCTGGGCTGCGAGATTGAAATCGAACCGGGCCGTCTGATCGCGGGCAATGCGGGTTTGATGGTCAGTAAGGTGATCTATGTGAAATCGGGCGAGGGACGCGATTTCCTGATCCTGGATGGGGCCATGAACGACCTGATCCGCCCTGCGATGTACGAGGCGCATCATGATATCGTCGCCGTGACCGAGCCCGCGCCGGGTGTGGAACAGCAGCCCTATGACATTGTGGGCCCCGTGTGCGAAACCGGCGACACCTTTGCCAAACAGCGCAACATGCCGCCGCTTGCAGCCGGTGATCTGGTCGCTTTCCGCAGCGCCGGGGCCTATGGTGCGGTGATGGCCAGTGAGTACAACACGCGCCCATTGATCCCCGAGGTTCTGGTGCACGAAGATCAATTCGCCGTAATTCGTGAACGCCCGAGCTTTGACGAAATCATAAACCGCGATACCATACCCGAATGGCTCTGACGCGATAGGCGCGCGGGCCTGCTGACGGAGGCCCGCCTTAATGGCTAAACAGACCCTGCCGATCCCTAGACTGTCCCTGTGGCTGACCCACGCAGGGATGTTGGCCGAGCAGGTCTGGCGGGCTTTCTGGCCGTTTTTCTCGATCCTGATGGCGATTCTGGCGGCTTTGATGCTGGGATTGCAGGATTTCGTACGGGTTGAAACCGTCTGGATCGTCGGCGCACTGGCTTTACTGAGTCTGTTGGGCGCGCTGGTCATTGGCGCAAGGCGATTCCATATCCCCAGCCGGGCCGAGGCGCTGATGCGGTTGGATGAGACGCTGCCAGGGCGACCGATTCAGGCTCTGATGGACGATCAGGCCATTGGTGCGATGGATGCAGATTCTGTGGCGTTGTGGCAGGCGCACCAATCTCGCATGGCCGCACGTGCCGCGCAGGCTGAGCCGGTGAAGCCCAACCTGCGGCTTGCGGATCGTGACCCCTATGCCCTGCGCTATTCGGCCCTGTTGGCGCTGGTGATCGCAACGCTCTTCGGGTCGTTTTGGCGTATTGGTACGGTGGCCGAGATGACCCCCGGCGCCGCTGTCGCAGGACAGGGGCCGAGTTGGGAAGGCTGGGTCGAGCCTCCGCGTTATACCGGTCTGCCGACATTGTATCTGGCCGATCAGTCCGACCCGACCTTGTCGATTCCTCAGGGAAGCCGAATTACTTTGCGGTTTTATGGAGAAGTCGGCGCGCATAGCCTGACTGAAACCACCACGCCTCTGGGCACCGAAGGCGCGACCGATCCGGAACAAGAAATCGTTGTCGATAAATCGGGTGTTCTGAAAATCGACGGCCCCTCGGGCCGGGATTGGGCGCTGGATATCATCGCAGACGCACCGCCCCATATCGCGGTGGCAGATATCGCCGAGTCCGAGGCGGGTGGGCGGATGAAGCTGCCTTTCGCAGCGGGGGATGATTATGGGGTCGAATCCGGCTCGGCCCTGATTGAACTTGATCTGGCCTCGGTCGATCGCCGCTATGGCCTGACGCTTGAACCCGAACCGCGCGAGGCGATTGCGGTGGAGCTACCGATGCCGATCACCGGCGACCGGTCTGATTTCATCGAAGACCTGATCGAGGACTTCTCGGAGCACCCTTGGGCGCATCTGCCGGTCAAGATTACCCTGACCGCGCGCGATGCGGCTGATCAGGAAACGCAGTCTGAGCCCTACATGACCGCTTTGCCGGCGCGCAGGTTCTTTGACCCGCTGGCGGCGGCAATCATCGAACAACGTCGCGATCTGCTTTGGACGCGGGACAACGCAACGCGAGTCTCCCAGCTGTTGCGCGCGGTGTCGCACCTTCCTGAAGGCTTCTTCCGCTCGGATACCGCATACTTGCGGCTGCGCGTGACATTGCGGCGGCTTGAGACCTTCAATGAATACGGTCTGAAACCTCAGCAGCAGGCCGAGATTGCGCAGGCCCTTTGGGATCTGGCAGTGCAGATCGAAGATGGAACGCTGGCCGATGCGCTGGAACGGATGCGGCGCGCGCAAGAACGCCTGACCGAAGCGATGCAGAATGGTGCGACAGATGAGGAAATCGCGGAGTTGATGCAAGAGCTGCGCGAGGCCACGGACGAGTACATGCGTCAGCTTCAGCGCCTTGCACAGGAAGGGGACAGCGAAGAGCGTCAGTCCGGCCAGAATGGCGAAAGCATGCAAATGACGCAGGACGACCTGCAACGCATGATGGACCGCATTCAGGAGCTGATGGAACAGGGCCGGATGGCCGAAGCCCAACAGGCGCTGGAGGAATTCCAGCAGATGATGGAGAATATGCGCGTCACCCAGGGACAGGGTCAGGGCCAACAATCCGAAGGCCAACAGGCCATGGAAGGGCTGGCCGAGACGCTGCGCGAACAGCAGGGGCTGAGCGATCAGGCGTTCCGAGACTTGCAGGAACAGTTCAATCCGGGCGCGCAGGCTGGTGAAAACCAAGGCAATGAAGGCCGCAACGGTGGTCAGGGGCGCGGCGAAAGCCATGAAGGACAAGGCGGCCAGGGTCAGGGCTCGGATCAGGCGGGCGAGGGCCAGCAGGGTCAGGGATCGCTGGCGGACCGGCAACAGGCCCTGCGCGATGAATTGGGCCGCCAGCAGCAGAACCTGCCGGGTGGCGGAACGCCCGAAGGGAATGCCGCACGTGACGCATTGGACCGCGCGGGTCGTGCCATGGATGATGCAGAACAGGCCCTGCGCGGCGATGATCTGGCCGAGGCGATTGACCGTCAATCCGAGGCGATGGAGGCGCTGCGCGAAGGGATGCGCTCATTGGGCGAGGCATTGGCGCAAAACCAGCAGAACCAACCGGGTCAAGGCACGCAGGACGGTGATATGCAGGCCAATAACCGCGATCCGCTGGGGCGCAGTCCGGGGTCGTCTGGGTCAATCTCGACCGATGAAGGCATGCTTCAAGGCGAGGACGTCTATCGCCGCGCGCGCGAGCTTCTGGATGAAATCCGCCGCCGGACCGGTGAAACAGACCGGCCGCAGCTTGAGCTTGAATACCTCAAACGTCTGCTCGAACGGTTCTGATTTCTCAAGGTCTGATTTACTGCGCGCCTGAACTGGTCTGCGCTTGTAGCCACAGCCGCGCCTGATCAACTAACGAGACATAGCTGTCCAGCACCGGATCGGCTTGAGGGACAGCTTCGGAAATCTGTTGCGCGTTGCCGTAGATCAGAAACAGGATCACGCCAATGACGACCATCAGCAGGAATCCGCGGCGGAACCCGCCGCTGGGGGCCTTGCGGGGCAATGGCTGAACCTGTTCTTTCTTCTTTTTCTCAACAGGTTCGTCGCTGCGCAGACTCGAATTTATGGCCTCCACGTCCGGCAAATCTTCTTTTTTCGCAGAGTCTTTGGCGGCCTCGGTGGCGGTCAGTTCGCGGATCGCCTGCTCCGGATCGGGTTCAGGTTCAGGCTCCGGCGTAGGTTTGGGTTCTGGCGGGGTCAGGGCCAAATCGGTCTGCGTTTCAAGGCTTTCTGCCTCTTGCGCCCGCAGATCGGCCTCGCGCGCGGCCTCTTCCTTGAGGATGCTGGAGACCGATGGGTCGACATGGCTGCCTGTGGGGGTATCCGCAGGTACGGGCGCCGCCTGAGGTGTGGGTTGGGGTTCCGGTTCCGGCTGAGGCGGCGGCGCGGGCTTTGGTTCTGGCTGTGGTGGCGCTGCCTCGGGCTCCGGCTGCGGCGCAGGTTGTTGTGCAGACTGCGGCTCGGGTTCTGGCTGCGGCGCGGGTCGCGAAGCCGGTTGAGGCTCGGGCGCTTGTTCGCTTGCCTCTACCTCGGGTACAACCGGGTCAGGTTCGGGTACGGTGGTCTTGGCCTGAAACCAGGTCTTTTCGCAGTTCGAACATTGCACATCACGGCCTTCTGCCGGGATCACCTCGTCCGGAACCTCATACTGGGCACTGCAATTCGGACATGTAAGACGCATACTGCCTCCTGGCCACAATATTGGCCCGATAATAGTTTTTTCAGGAATGATATTCCGTTAAGACCTGACCGCAAAGGGTGTTTTCGGTTTCACACGACAAGTGTCGCCAATTCGACCCGGTGCAGAGATTGAAACATAAACCGCGCTCGGGCAAGAAGGGCGGTGAACAACCTGGGGGCCCCTGTGATCGAGCTGGAAAATGTCAGCTATACCTATGGTGGTGACGCATTGCTGAGCGATGTGTCCCTGCATCTGCAACCGGGGTCCTTCCACTTTCTGACCGGCCCGTCTGGCGCGGGCAAAACCACGTTACTGAAGCTCTGCTATGGCGCATTGTTGCCAACTTCGGGACGGTTGACTGCCTGCGATCAGAATGTTGCGGAATTGGATCGGGATCAGATGGCTCTGTTACGGAGGCGGATTGGGGTCGTCCACCAAGATTGCCGGTTTCTGGATCACCTGACATTGGCAGAAAACATTGCTCTGCCACTGATGGTGTCCGGCAAAGGTGAAAACACGCAGAAAGAGGATATGGACGAGTTGCTGAACTGGGTCGGGCTGGGCGCACGGCAGGATGCTTTGCCCCCCGAGCTGTCCGGCGGCGAACGGCAACGCGCCGCCCTGGCACGGGCGGTTATCCTGTCGCCAGATGTGGTTCTGGCCGACGAACCCACCGGAAATGTCGATTGGGACATGTCGCAGCGCCTTTTGCGGCTGCTGGTCGAGTTGAACAAGATGGGCAAAACTGTGTTGATCGCGACCCATGATCTTAGCCTGATCCGGGCGGCCAAAAGCCAGGTGCAGGCACGGGTTCTGCGGATTTCGCAACGTAACGTGCAACTGGCGGGGGCTGATCTGTGACGCAAGACAGTCTTCGCAACATGCTGTTGCCCGATAGCAGGGCCGACCGGGTGGTGCCCCCGACCGGGTATACGGCGCATCTGACCCTGTTCGTGTCCGGCGCGATGGCCTTTCTGGCGGTGTTCGCACTGGCACTGTCGCTTGCCTCTGACCGATTGGCCGAACGATGGGCCACGGAACTGGCTGGTGCGGCCACCCTGCGTATCAATGCCCCGGCTGATCAGATGGCGGCCCAGACTAAGGCCGCGTTGGATGTGTTGTCACAAACACCGGGTGTGGCTTCGGCGCGCGCGTTGACTGCCGAGGAACAGATCGCGTTGTTGTCCCCCTGGTTCGGGTCCGACCTGCCACTGGACACGCTGCCCGTACCGCAATTGATCGAGATTATCGAGGGCGAGCCCGGCATGGATGTGGCCGGTCTGCGCCTGCGTCTGGGGGCCGAGGCACCGGGCGCCGTTCTGGACGACCACACCCGCTGGCGCGCACCGCTGGTCGATGCGGCCATGTCACTGCGGCGTTTGGGTTGGATCTCGATCCTGCTGATCGGAGGGGCAACGGCGGCAATGATTACTCTGGCGGCTAATGCGTCGCTTGCGGCCAATGCCCAGATTATCGAGGTTCTGCGGCTTGTCGGTGCCCGCGACCGGTTCATCGCTCATGCTTTTGTGCGCCGTTTCACCTATCGCGCTTTCTTTGGGGCTGTGGTCGGTGTTCTGTTCGGTATGATCGGGGTGTTGCTATTGCCCGAAGCCTCGGATGAGGGAGGGTTTCTGACCGGTCTGGGATTTCGCGGTTTGGGCTGGTTGTTGCCGGCGCTGATCCCGATCCTCGGTGCAGCCGTGGCTTTTCTGGCGACCTGGACGGCGGCAACGCGCAAATTGAAGGAGCTTTCGTGATGGCGGCAGTTCAATGGGTTCGGTCACTGATCTTCATGATCGTGATCTATGTGTGGATGCTGATTCTTGGGATCGTGTTCGCCCCCTATGCAATCTTTGCCAAACAAGGTGCGCGACGGGCGTGCAAGACCTATGCGCGCAGCACCATGTGGCTGGCTAGCTGGATGGTCGGTATCCGCTGTGAAGTGCGTGGCACGCCACCGGTTGATGAAGTGGTTGTTGGGGCAAAACACCAGTCGTTTCTTGATATTATGATGATCTTCAATGCCATGCCGCAGGCCAAGTTCATCATGAAACGAGAGCTTATGTGGACACCGATCATCGGGATATATGCGCGTCGGCTGGGCTGTATCCCGGTGGATCGTGGCAAGCGTGGCGCGGCGGTGGCCAAGATGGTCAAGGATGTGGCCAAAGAGTTTTCCGAACCCGGCCAGTTGGTGATCTACCCGCAAGGAACGCGCGTCGCGCCCGGCGCGCGCAAACCCTATAAGGTTGGAACCGCCGTGCTGTATGAGGGGCTTAACTTTCCGTGCATTCCTGTGGCGACCAATGCGGGTGTTTTCTGGCCCCGCACGGGCATTATGCGCAAGCCGGGCCTTGCGATCGTCGATTTCCTTGACCAGATCGAGCCCGGCGTTGACCGCGATCCGTTTCTGGCCCGCCTAGAAGAGGTGATCGAAACGCGCTCGAACGCGTTGATGCAGGAAGTGGGGTTTGACCTGGATGCAGTACATTGACGATATCGAAACGCTCGAGGCACTCTATGGCACGCCAGCGGCACCGTCTTTGCGTAAAGTTGCGCCTCGTCTGACTCCGCTTTACCGGCAATGGATCATGGCTTCGCGGCTGTGCACCCTCAGCACGGTTGGGCCGGAAGGTGTGGATGGCAGCCCGCGTGGCGACGATGGTCCGGTGGTTCTGGAGCTGGACGACAGGACACTTGCCCTGCCGGATTGGCGTGGAAACAACCGGTTGGACAGCCTGCGTAATATCGTCCGTGACCCGCGCGTGGCGCTGATGTTCATAGTGCCCGGTTCCAACAACGTGGTGCGCGTGAACGGAACGGCCCGCGTGACTGCGGATCCCTGCTTGACCGCCCGGTTTGACAAAAAGGGCAAGCACCCCGCCACGGTGATCGTTATCGACATCGCTGAGGTCTACACCCAATGCGCCCGTGCGTTGATGCGGGCCCGTACTTGGCGCAGTGGTGACGAAAGCGCCACCCTTCCGACGATGGGAGAGATCCTGGCCGAAGCTTCGAACGGAGACGAAGGCGGCGCGCGCTATGACGCCGAATGGGGCGCGCGCGCCGAGAAAACGATGTGGTGATCAGCCCACAATATTTCACGGTATCGCCACACGGGTGGACAAATACGGACGCAAAAATAGGATGAGCGAAACCGGAGGCTTAGATGCAGCAGTTGCAAACATATTGGCAAGAGTTCCTGATCCACGCAAAAAGCGTGTTGTTGTATCCGCTTAACCCAGATAACCGAGTTTATGTCCTGTATCTGGCAACTTCTTTCCTCATCGCGTTCTGGATCTATGCCCGGAAAAGGCGTGTGTCTTCAGAGGTTGACGGAGAAACGACGTTCTTCGGGTTTCTGTTTCCAAAGAAAGTCTGGCGACATCCGTCAGCGTGGCTGGACGTAAGATATTTCTTCTTCCACATGCTGATTGGGCATTTCCTGTTGCTAGGTCTTCTGGCCGGCTCTGCGGCGGTATCCTATTATTGGGCCAGTGGTGGGTTTGACCCTTCCACCGTTGAGGATGGCAAACACCTCACAGGTTGGGTGGGGGCCACTATCACCATAGTCTATATGTTTGTGCTCTTTCTGGTGTTGGATTTCATTGGCTTTTACTGCCACTACCTACAGCACAAAATTCCACTGTTGTGGCAGTTTCATAAAGTTCATCACAGCGCCGAGGTCATGCATCCAATCTCGAACTTCCGCGAACACCCCATCGACAATCTGTTCTACCTTGTGGCTATTGGTCTGGGGGGTGGCGCCGTAACGGGTTTTACCTTCCGTATATTGGGATATCACCCGAATATCCCAGTTGTTCTTGGGGTGCCGCTTTTGATGTTCCTGTTCAATGCCGTGGGCTACAATCTGCGGCACTCCCATATTTGGCTGCGTTGGCCGGGCGTCTGGTCCAAAGTCTTCCCATCCCCGGCGCATCATCATGTGCATCACAGTTGTCACCCGGATCATCTAGACAAGAACTTTGCCTTCATGTTCCCGGTTTGGGACGTGTTGTTCGGCACATATGTCATGCCGGATGATAATCGTGACGTGAAATTTGGTGTAACCGAGAAAGATAATGGCCAGGAATTAAATACGTGTATGAGACTGTATTTCGTGCCTTTCCGGGATGCATGGAATCTTATTCGACGTAAACAAGACGCCGGGCAGGAAACTCAGCAGCCTCACAATCGCGAGCCTGCTGAATAGGATTTACGCTGAAACGAAACGCGACGCTGTACGAACAAGTCGCGCTTTTGGTTCCTAGCTGTGTATTGGACCGTCGCCACAAGCCAGAGCCGCTTCGCGTACGGCCTCGGAATAGGTTGGGTGCGCGTGGCAGGTCAGGGCCAGATCTTCGGCCGAGGCTCCGAATTCCATTGCAACGCAGACCTCGTGGATCAGGTCGCCCGCTGCGGGGCCGATGATATGGGCACCCAGAATGCGGTCAGTCTCTTTGTCGGCCAGAATTTTCACAAACCCGTCGGCGGCAAAGTTTGCCTTGGCGCGGCCATTGCCCATGAACATAAACTTGCCAACTTTGTAGGCACGCCCTGCTTCCTTCAGCGTGGCTTCGGTTTCGCCCACATTCGCGACTTCGGGCCAAGTATAAATCACGCCCGGAATGACACCATAGTTCACATGGCCGTGCTTGCCTGCGACCTGCTCGGCTGCGGCCATGCCTTCATCCTCGGCCTTATGGGCCAGCATCGGGCCTTCGGTCACGTCACCGATGGCGTAGACGCCAGGCACGTTGGTTTGCCAGTCACTGCCGACCTTGATCTGACCGCGCGGTGTCATCTCAACCCCCAACGCGTCCAGCCCCAGCCCGTCCGAGAAGGGTTTGCGCCCGGTGGCGACCAGCACGGTGTCGGCCTCGATCATATGCTCGCTGTCATCTTTCAACAGCTTATAGGTGACTTTGGCCTTGGTCTTGGTGGCTTCGGTCTTTTGAACCGCAGCCCCCATGACAAAATTCAGGCCCTGTTTCTTGAGGATACGCTGGAAGGTTTTCTGAACCTCGGGGTCCATGCCCGGCGTGATCTCCTTGAGGAATTCGATCACTGTCACCTCGGCCCCTAAACGGCTGTAGACCGAGCCCAGTTCCAGCCCGATCACGCCCGCGCCGATTACAACCATCTTTTTTGGAATCTTGCCCAGCGTCAGCGCGCCGGTCGATGTCACGACGACCTTTTCGTCCACCTCGACACCGGGCAGCGAGGACGGCTCGGACCCTGATGCGATGATGATGTTTTTGGCGGTGTGAACCTCGTCACCCACCTTCACCTGGCCGGCAGCTGGGATCGAGCCCCAGCCTTTCAGCCAGTCGATTTTGTTCTTCTTGAACAGGAACTCGATGCCCTTGGTGTTGCCGTCGATCACCTCGTCCTTGTAGGCCTGCATCTGTTTCCAGTCGACCGAGGGGCTTTTACCCTTGAGGCCCATCTTGGCAAAGTTGTGTTCTGCCTCGTGTAGCTGGTGACTGGCATGCAGCAGCGCCTTGGACGGGATGCAGCCCACATTCAGGCAAGTGCCGCCCAGCGTTTCACGCCCTTCGACAACGGCGGTTTTCAGGCCCAGCTGGGCGCAACGGATGGCGCAGACATAGCCGCCGGGGCCGGCTCCGATTACGATGACGTCATAGTTTGCCATTCAAATGGTCCTTTGTTGTTCTCGGGGGAGGGCATGCGCCCGGGTCCGTAGGCTTCTTATACCAGCGTGAGATGCAAGATTAAAACAGCGCCGCAAGCAGCATTGCGACAGTTGCGAAAAAGCTGACAAGCCAGACGATTGTACGCCATGGTGTCCAACCCAGCGCATAAGCGGGGACATAGATGACGCGTGCAACCAGAAAAATCCAGGCAGCAGCGGCGGTGAATGAGGTCGATTGTCCTGTCACGGTAATCACGAGGGCGGCGATGGCAAACAGGGTCAGCCCTTCGGTCAGGTTGCTGAGCGCACGATGCATCCGCCCCGAGGCTCCGGGCCGGTCAATTTCCGTGTCGCGGGGCCCGATCGCCTTGTTCACATCCATTTTGCCGTGGCTGACGGCCAGATAGGCAATGAACTGAACGGCCCAAAGCAAGGCGGCCAGGGTCAGAACTGTGATTTCGGGGGTCATTTGGTTATCCGATTTTAGCAGGGCCTGAGAGTGGCCGCGTCGCCAAAGCCGCGGCCGAAAACGCCTCAAAGCGCCTGGAGGTATAGATAGGCCGTTGCGAAAAATCCGGCCAGCCAGACGGTTGTGCGCAGGAACGGTACGGGAATGGCAAACGCGTAGATCGGAACAAAAACGATCCGCGCGATCAGGAATATCTGCGCGGCAAACAACGTACCGCCGGTAAAAGCGTCCTTGGCGGACAGGATCAGAATGGCAGGTGCAAACAGTGCCATAGCGACGACTGAATTGGCCAAAGCGCGCTCCACCCGACCTGCGACGCCGGTCAGCGGCGGCATGTCATCGCGTGCGCCGCCCAGCGCCATCAACCCGACCTGAGACATTGCAGTCAGGATATTCAGCAAAACCACAATAATGACCACCAGGCCATAGAGGGCAAGAATCGAAAGCTCGGAAGACATGATAGGTATCCTTTTGTCAATCTCAGTCCGGTCTTGCGACTACCATTCACCGGGCGCGAAGGCAGGCTGGGTTCACGGGTATTTGCGTGCCCGTGTGCGAGTTGACCCCGCACACGGTTTTTTTCAGATCAGACTGGTTTCAGCAGTTTCACTTGAATATGGGCCACGCCGCCGCGTTCGTGGTGCATCGCCAGTTCCTGCGAATCCAGAAAAGCACGGGCCTTGTCCAGATCGCGCACCTCAAACATGGCGATGGCGTGATCGCGCTGATCAGGATCGCGCCAGACGTGCAGGTCATGGATACCTGCCGCCTTGCGCATTGGCTGATCTTCGCGGAACACGGTCAGCCAGGCGTTGAAATCAGCCACATCGGCCTGCCAGAGAACATGGGTTGCCATGATTACAGATCCATCAGCAGGCGGCGCGGATCTTCCAACGCCTCTTTGACGCGAACCAGGAAGGTCACCGCACCTTTGCCGTCAACGATCCGGTGGTCATAGGACAGCGCCAGATACATCATCGGGCGGATCACCACCTGACCATTGATCGCCATCGGGCGGTCCTGAATCTTGTGCATGCCCAGAATACCCGACTGCGGGGGGTTCAGGATCGGCGAGGACATCAGCGAGCCGTAAACACCACCGTTCGAGATGGTAAAGGTGCCGCCCTGCATCTCAGCCATGGACAGCTTGCCGTCACGGGCGCGCTTACCTTTTTCGGCAATGGCTTTCTCGATCGCAGCAAAAGACATGCTGTCAGCATCGCGGATGACCGGAACCACCAGACCGGTCGGCGTGCCGGCGGCCACGCCCATATGAACGAAGTTCTTGTAGACAATGTCGGTGCCGTCGATCTCGGCGTTCACCTCGGGCACTTCTTTCAGCGCGTGGCAGCAGGCCTTGGTGAAGAAGGACATAAAGCCCAGACGCACGCCGTGCTTCTTCTCGAACTGGTCCTTATACTGGCTGCGCAGTGCCATCACTTCAGTCATGTCCACCTCGTTATAGGTGGTCAGCATGGCGGCGGTGTTCTGGCTGTCTTTCAGTCGCTTGGCGATGGTCTGGCGCAGGCGAGTCATCTTGACCCGTTCCTCGCGCGCAGCGTCATCGGCGGCCACAGGCGCGCGCGGCGCAGGGGCAGGTGCCGGAGAGGCAGCAGGCGCGGGTGCGGCAGCCGTTGCCACGGCGCGGGCCACGTCCTCTTTCATGATGCGGCCGTCGCGGCCGGTGCCGGTGACCTGATCAGCCGACAGACCGGCTTGTGCCATCGCTTTCTCAGCCGAAGGTGCGTTGGACACGTCCTTGCCCGTGGCCGCAGCTGCAGGGGCCGCCGCTGCCGGAGCAGCCGCCGGAACCGCAACAGCACCTGCGCCCGAGATCACGGCCAGTTTCGCCGATGCGTCAACGGTCGTGCCCTCCGGCGCGGTGATTTCCGCAAGAACACCTGCGGCGGGGGCTGGAACTTCGACTGAAACCTTGTCGGTTTCCAGCTCACACAGCATTTCATCCTGCGCGACGGCGTCGCCGACCTGTTTGAACCATGTGGACACGGTCGCCTCGGTCACGGATTCACCCAGCGTGGGAACCATTACGTCAACGCTGCCACCCGATGCGGCCGGAGCCTCAGCTGCCGGGGCCGCCGCCGCCGGTGCCGGAGCAGCGGCTGCGCCCTCTCCTGCGGTGATAGTGGCCAACAAGGCATCAACGCCAACGGTTTCACCCTCGGCGGCGACGATCTCGCCCATCACGCCGGCTGCGGGGGCGGGCACTTCGACTGTAACTTTGTCAGTCTCCAACTCGCAAAGCATTTCATCCACGACCACTGCATCACCCGGCTTCTTGAACCAGGTTGCAACTGTGGCCTCGGTGACCGACTCGCCCAGCGTGGGAACACGAACTTCAATGGACATCATTATTTTCCTTCAATGCTCAGCGCTTCGTTAACCAGCGCTTCTTGTTGGGCTTTGTGTTGGCTGGCCAGACCCGTCGCGGGCGAGGCCGAAGTAGCGCGGCCGACATAGCGGGGCCGTGTATGTTTTGCTTTAATCCGGGTCAGAACCCATTCGATGTTGGGTTCGATAAAGGACCAGGCACCCTGGTTCTTGGGCTCTTCCTGACACCAGACGATCTCGGCCCCTTTGAAGCGCTCAAGCTCATTGATCAGCGAATGCGCCGGGAACGGATAATATTGCTCGATCCGCATCAGGTAGACGTCGTCGATCCCGCGTGCGTCGCGTTCTTCGAGCAAGTCATAGTAGACCTTGCCTGAACACAGAACGACCCGCTTGACCTTGTCATCTGCGACCAGCTTGGTGTCCGAGTTGCCATGCTGCGCGTCATCCCACAGCACCCGGTGGAAGCTGGATCCGGTGGTGAATTGATCTGCGGTGCTGACGGCCAATTTGTGACGCAGCAGTGATTTTGGCGTCACCATGATCAGCGGTTTTCGGAAAGTCCTGTGCAGCTGACGGCGCAGGATGTGGAAATAGTTCGCCGGCGTCGTGCAGTTCGCCACGATCCAGTTGTCCTGCCCGCACATTTGCAGGAAGCGTTCCAGACGCGCGGACGAGTGTTCAGGCCCCTGACCTTCAAACCCGTGCGGCAACAGACAGACCAAACCGGACATACGCAGCCATTTGCTTTCACCCGAGCTGATGAACTGGTCAAACATGATCTGCGCGCCGTTGGCAAAGTCGCCGAACTGCGCCTCCCACAAGGTCAGGGCATTGGGTTCGGCCAGCGAATAGCCGTATTCAAAACCCAGCACCGCATATTCCGACAGCATCGAGTCGATCACTTCATAGTGCGACTGTCCGGCCCGGATGTTGTTGAGCGGATAGTATCGTGCCTCGGTCTCCTGATGCACAAAGCCCGAGTGGCGTTGGCTGAATGTCCCTCGCGTTGCATCCTGACCGGACAAGCGGACCGGATAGCCCTCGGTTAGAAGCGAGCCAAACGCCAGCGCTTCGCCGGTTGCCCAGTCGAACCCCTTGCCGCTTTCGAACATCTTTTTCTTGTGGTCCAAAAGTCGGCCGACGGTTTTGTGCAGCGCGATATCTTCGGGCACATGGGTCAGAGCGTTGCCGACCTCGGCCATGGTTTCCGGCGAGATCGCCGTGTCGCCCCGGACATACTCTTCTTTGTTTTTGTCCAGATGTGACCAGCGCCCGTCCAGCCAGTCGGCCTTGTTGGGTTTGTAATCTTTCCCGGCCTCGAACTCGTCATTCAGGTGGGCCTGGAAAGCGGCTTTCATATCCTCGATTTCGCCTTCGGGGATCAGGCCATCCTTGACCAAGCGTTCCGTGTAGAGCGACAGCGTGGTCTTATGCGTCTTGATCTTCTTGTACATGATCGGGTTGGTGAACATGGGCTCATCGCCCTCGTTGTGACCAAACCGGCGATAGCAGAAGATGTCGATAACCACGTCCTTGTGGAACTTCTGGCGGAATTCGGTCGCCACTTTTGCGGCGTGAACCACCGCCTCGGGATCGTCACCGTTCACGTGGAAAATCGGCGCTTCAACCATCAGCGCGATATCGGTGGGATAGGGGCTGGAGCGGCTGAAATGAGGCGCCGTGGTGAAACCGATCTGGTTGTTCACCACGATATGCATGGTGCCACCGGTCTTATGCCCCCGCAGGCCGGACAGACCGAACCCTTCGGCCACAACGCCCTGACCTGCAAAGGCCGCGTCGCCGTGCAGCAGAATGCCCATCACCGCCGTACGCTCGTCATCCTTCAGCTGGTCCTGCTTGGCGCGGACCTTGCCCAGAACTACCGGGTTAACGGCCTCAAGGTGGCTGGGGTTGGCGGTCAGCGACAGGTGGACATTGTTGCCGTCAAATTCCCGGTCGCTGGACGCACCCAGGTGGTATTTCACGTCGCCCGAACCATCCACATCCTCGGGCTTGAAGCTGCCGCCCTGGAACTCGTTGAAGATCGCGCGATAGGGTTTGCGCATCACGTTGGCCAGGATGTTCAGACGGCCCCGGTGCGGCATTCCGATGACGATATCCCGGACACCCAGCGCCCCGCCGCGCTTGATGATCTGTTCCATCGCGGGGATCAGAGCCTCACCGCCGTCCAGACCGAACCGCTTGGTGCCCATGTATTTGACGTGCAGGAATTTCTCGAAACCCTCGGCCTCGACCATCTTGTTCAGGATTGCCTTGCGGCCTTCCTTGGTGAACGCGATTTCCTTGCCGTAGCCTTCGATCCGCTCCTTCAGCCATGCGGCTTGTTCGGGATCGGAAATATGCATGTATTGCAGCGCGAAGGTGCCGCAATAGGTCCGCTTCACGATATCGACGATCTGCCGCATCGAGGCCATCTGCAGGCCCAGCACGTTGTCGATAAAGATCGGCCGGTCCATGTCGGCCTCGGTAAAGCCATAGGTCTTGGGGTCCAATTCGGGGTGGTTGGTCGCAGCACGCATCCCCAACGGGTCCAGATTGGCGGCCAGATGACCCCGGATACGATAGGCCCGGATCAGCATCAGCGCGCGTAGGCTGTCCAGAACCGCGCGCTTGATCTGATCTTCGCTAACCGCAACGCCCTTGTCTGCTGCTTTGTCCTTGATCTTTTTGCCCGCCGCCTTGGCGTCGATCTCGGCCCACTCACCGGTAAGCGCGCCCGTCAGGTCATCCGCAGGCATCGGCGGCCAGTCAGTGCGCGCCCAGGACGGGCCCTCGGCCTCGCGCTGCACATCCGGCGAAGCATCGCCCATGGCGCGAAAGAACTCGACCCAGGCCGCATCTACTGCATTCGGGTCCCGCGTGTATTGAGCGTATAGCTGTTCCAGATATTCGGCATTGTGCCCCTGCATGAAGCTTGAGGCATGAAAGGCGGAGTTGGGCGAGTGCTCGGTCATTGGGTTACCTCATATGGGTTGGGACCGTATTGGTTTGCGCCTGGCTGGCTGGGGCGGGTCAGCCACCACAGCACCAGGAGGGGCGAGATCATCAGGACTAGAAGTGTGGGTACAACAATCAGTAAAGTCGCGCGGGTGAACAGGATATCCAGATTGCCGCCATGCTGGAAGCTGGACGCCATGCCGATACCGAACACCAGCACAGCAACGGCCCCGGCCATCAGGAGCAGCGGAAACAGAGCATAAAGACCGCTGCGTCCGGTATCATGCATTCGCCGCCATGCGACCGCGAGATGCGGGAAGAAGACGATTAGGTTGACAATGCTCTGCACCGGTTGACTCGTTGTGGCAGCGACGGATTTCGTCGTTTCGGTCTCGGTCGTGGCGACTTGCGTGAAAAACTGAAGGTCGATGAAACCTGCGATGAGGCTCCAGATCACGATGAACAGGAAAAAGAACCAATACTCAGACCGCGAGGCACGACCCGAGAAGGTGAAGAATTTGGAGAAGCAGGTGCGGATGGCGTCAGAGAAAGTCATATCTACTGTCCGATATTCTGATGAGCCATTCCCCCGAACTGTCTTCGTTTAAGACGCCCGGCCCTATTTCAAACACCTCGATCCTTGCTGAGGGGAGACTGTGTTTTTTGCCAATTCCGGTCAGCATCCCAACCAGAAAGCAGGGTGCCGGAGCGAACGCGTTTTGTGTTGCAACGTGCCGCGAAATGGGCCCGTAGCTTTCCTGTTCAAAACTCCATTTTGAATTCTCAATAAGATTTCGCCCGGCACTAGATGGTACGCCGTAGATTCGACATTCAGCGCTATTAGGCGAAATACTGGTCCCTGCCCAAACAACAGCAATATCTTGAGAGTACCACCATGCGCTGCCCCCAATGATGCCAAAGTTATTCCACTCACCATCTTCTGGGGCTGGGTTTTTCCACAAGGCGTGAGAGCCAATCTGCTTCAGTACCCTTTCACGGTGATTTCGACGCGCGCGATCAAGTTGCAAGATATTCGGAATCGCACCTAGGGATTCTTGGCGGGAATTTTCTGATGCGTCCGAATCTAATGCCCACGCCACGAAATTTTGGACTATGTGCAGTTTGGTCGCTTCTTCAAACCTATCAGCATCCTCAATTCGAACTTCGGAGAATTGAGGATTACTAGTTCCAACAGGCAGTGCTGATTGGTTCTCAAAATTTAGATCGGTTTGCTGAATACAGGTTTCAACGAGTTTCACAAGGTCTGGAAATGAAAGCTCCTGATCCGCAAATGTCATTGAAGGAATCGCATTGCAAATGCAAAGAAGGGCTAAGAAACAATGCTCACGCAAGCGGTTAAAGGCGGGTAGGAAACCCGCCTTCGCTAAAAAAAATGCTCGCGAATGTGCTTGCATTTGGTGACTACCCAATCGCTTCCAGCACGGCCTCACCAAGCGTCGCGGGGCTTTCTGCCACAACGATACCGGCCGAGCGCATGGCTTCGATCTTGTCCTCGGCACCACCTTTGCCGCCGGCGACAATCGCGCCCGCGTGGCCCATGCGGCGGCCCGGAGGGGCCGTGCGGCCAGCAATGAAGCCAGCAACCGGCTTTTTGCGGCCCTTCTTGGCCTCATCCGCCAGGAACTGTGCGGCTTCTTCCTCGGCCGAGCCACCGATCTCACCGATCATGATGATCGAGTGGGTCTCGTCATCCGCCAGGAACCATTCCAGCACGTCGATATGCTCGGTTCCTTTGATCGGGTCGCCGCCGATGCCGACGCAGGTGGACTGGCCCAGACCCACATCGGTGGTCTGTTTGACGGCCTCATAGGTCAGAGTGCCCGAACGCGACACAACACCGACCGAGCCGCGCTTGTGAATGTGGCCGGGCATGATGCCGATTTTGCAGGCGTCGGGCGTGATGACACCGGGGCAGTTCGGGCCGATCAGGCGCGATTTGGAGCCTTCCAGCGCGCGTTTCACCTTCATCATGTCCAGAACCGGGATGCCTTCGGTGATGCAGACGATCACTTCCATCTCGGCATCAATCGCTTCGAGGATCGAGTCAGCTGCGAAGGGCGGCGGAACATAGATCACCGAGGCGTTCGCCTCGGTCACATGCTTTGCCTCGTGGACCGAGTTGAACACGGGCAGGTCAAGATGGGTCATCCCGCCTTTGCCCGGCGTCACACCGCCGACCATCTTAGTGCCATAAGCGATGGCCTGTTCAGAGTGGAATGTGCCCTGGGAGCCGGTAAAGCCCTGACAGATCACTTTGGTATTTTCGTCGATGAGGACTGCCATTTTAGGAGTCTCCTATTTCAGTTTCTCTGCGGCGACAGAAAAGAAGCCCGTCGCCTTATCGAATTCTTGAACGCGCCAACCATATTCAGCGCGTTGTTTCGGCAGCCAAGGGTCGGCGGCGCCATATCCTTGTCCAGGGGTGCCATTCACGACGACTACGTCGACCCAACCATCAAACTCCGACACAGCTCGCTCCAAGTGGGCGGTGCGTTTTTTGTGACCGGGTAGGAATTCCCAATCGGTCGTGCCAGGTGTTGCCCGTTTCCAAAGATCAAGGCGCGGAGGTACAGGCGTCCATTGAACTTCGGATTTCCAGAGCGTGATGCAAATACCGTCATTTTTCTCGGCACTCCAATCTTGACGAGGATTGGGCACGTCGTAACCGAGGGAATTGAAGGCTTCTACATATTGCATCACATTCTCCGGGGCTCCGCCCGTTCGTGCCTCAAACGCTCCGCCGGAGCGTTTGCCGGAGCAAAGGCCCCGGAGCGGCCCTTACCCCTTAACCGCCTTCACGATCTTCTCGGCCCCGTCTTTCAGGTTGTCTGCCGCGATCACGTCCAAGCCAGAGGTATTGATGATCTCTTTGCCTTTCTCGACATTGGTGCCTTCCAGACGCACGACCAGCGGAACCTGCAGGCCGACCTCTTTCACGGCCGCCACAACGCCCTCGGCGATCACATCACAGCGCATGATGCCGCCGAAGATGTTGACCAGAATGCCTTTGACGTTCGGGTCCGAGGTGATGATCTTGAACGCCTCGGTCACTTTCTCTTTAGTGGCACCGCCACCCACGTCGAGGAAGTTGGCAGGCTCGGCCCCGTACAGTTTGATGATGTCCATCGTGGCCATCGCCAGACCGGCACCGTTCACCATGCACCCGATCTCACCATCCAGCGCGATGTAGTTCAGGTCGTATTTCGAGGCTTCGAGTTCCTTGGGGTCTTCTTCGGTCTCGTCGCGCAGTTCAGCGATATCGGGGTGGCGGTAGACCGCGTTGCCGTCGAAACCAACCTTGGCGTCCAACACTTTCAGATCACCCTTGTCCGAGACGATCAGTGGGTTGATCTCCAGCATCTCCATGTCCTTCTCGACGAAGGCGGTGTAAAGCTGGCTCATCAGTTTGACGCATTGTTTGACCTGTGCGCCTTGCAGACCCAGCGAAAATGCGATGCGGCGGCCGTGATAAGGTTGATAGCCGGTGGCCGGATCAACCGAGAAGGACAGGATTTTCTCGGGCGTGGCTGCAGCCACTTCTTCGATATCCATGCCGCCTTCGGTCGAGCAGACGAAGGAAATACGGCTGGTCTGTCGATCTACTAGCAGGGCAAGATACATCTCAGTCTCGATGCCGGAACCGGCCTCGATATAGATGCGGTTGACCTGTTTGCCTGCAGGGCCGGTCTGATGCGTGACCAGCGTGCGGCCCAACATTTTTTTGGCCTCTTCGGCGGCTTCTTCGACCGATTTGGTCAGACGGACACCGCCCTTTTCACCGGCATCAGCCTCTTTGAAGCTGCCCTTGCCGCGGCCGCCCGCGTGGATTTGTGCCTTTACGACCCAAAGGGGGCCATCCAGTTCACCGGCTGCGGTTTTGGCTTCCTCGGCGCGCAGAACCGCGCGACCGTCGGAGACCGGGGCGCCATAGCTGCGAAGAAGCGCCTTGGCTTGGTATTCGTGAATGTTCATCGAAATTGTCCCGTCTGACTACGATTGACCTTTTATAGGGGTGTGTAGGGGACAAGTTTAAAGGCTTTTTTGATAGCAAAGCGGTATTTCACAAAGATTTTCACTATTTGTGATCACAGTATTTTCAGGTGTGATCACAAAAATAAACTGATGTGGAAAGTGATTCGAGCACGCCATCTTCGCGATAGGTAACGCATTCAGAAACCGGTATTTACTCTGTTTGCGCCAACATGTGCGACCGATATGCGACGACACGCGACCAAAAGAAAACCGGCCCAGAATTGGACCGGTTTCAATTTAGATTGGGTCTGCAGCTTACGCCAGAGAGTTGTCGATGCCCTTACATGCTTCGATCAGGCCTTTCACGGCGTTGACCGAGTTGTCAAAGCCAGCTTGCTCTTCTTCGTTGAGCTTGATGTTGACGATCCGTTCAATGCCGCCGGCACCGATCACGGTGGGAACGCCCACATACATGCCGTTAACACCCAGCTCGCCATTGCAATAGGCGGCGCAAGGCAGAACGCGCTTCTGGTCTTTCAGAAAAGCTTCGGCCATTTCGATAGCCGAGGTGGCCGGAGCGTAGAAGGCCGAACCAGTTTTCAGCAGGCCAACGATTTCGGCGCCGCCGTCACGGGTACGCTGAACGATGGCGTCCAGTTTCTCCTGCGTGGTCCAGCCCATCTCGACCAGATCCGGCAAAGGAATACCGGCGACGGTTGAATAGCGCACCGACGGCACCATCGTGTCGCCGTGGCCGCCCAGCACAAATGCGGTCACATCGCGCATGGAGACGTTGAACTCTTCCGACAGGAAGTGAGCAAAACGGCCCGAGTCCAGAACGCCTGCCATACCGCAGACTTTGTTGTGCGGCAGGCCCGAGAATTCGCGCAGCGCCCAGACCATTGCGTCCAGCGGGTTGGTGATGCAGATGACGAACGCATCGGGCGCGTTGGCGGCGATGCCTTCACCCACGGATTTCATGACCTTCAGGTTGATGCCCAGCAGGTCGTCCCGGCTCATGCCCGGTTTGCGGGGGACACCGGCGGTTACGATGCAAACGTCGGCGCCTGCGATGTCTTCGTAGGACTGGGTGCCCTTCAGCTTGGCGTCGAACCCTTCGGAGGGGCCGGATTCTGCGATGTCCAGCGCCTTGCCTTCGGGGGTGCCTTCGGCGATGTCGAACAGGACAACGTCACCCAGTTCTTTCATTGCAGCGAGGTGGGCGAGCGTGCCGCCGATCTGACCTGCGCCGATCAGCGCGATCTTGGGTCTGGCCATGTGGAATATCTCCGATGGATTTTGAAATCGCGGTTGTGCTAGTCGCTAAAGCGGCAATACGCAAGGGTTTCACGACGCGGCATACAACCGCATACCGTTGCTGGGGCGCTTTGATTGCGCTAAACGGCCTTTGAGATACGCTTTTTCGGAACCGCCGCATGTTTGAGTTGAATTTTGTGTTTTTTGCGGTGGCGATCCCGGCGGTGATCTTTGCAGGCATTTCCAAGGGCGGGTTCGGGTCGGGTGTGGCCTTTGCATCCTCATCGATTCTGGCACTGATCCTGACGCCGGGACAGGCGCTGGCGCTGATGTTGCCCATCCTGATGGTGATCGATGTTGCCACGTTGAAGCCTTATTGGAAGCGCTGGAGCTGGCCGGATTCGCGCCTGTTAATCCTTGGCGCTGTGCCCGGCATCGCGCTGGGCGCGTGGCTGTACCGCGTGACAGATGACGATTTGTTGCGCCTGCTGATCGGAGGGATCTCGGTTGGGTTCGTGATCTGGCATATGGCGCAAAGCAAGGGCTGGATTCGCGGATTTGCCAACCGGTTGCCGCCCTCGGCCGGGCTGTTTGCGGGGCTGGTGGCCGGGTTCACCAGCTTTGTCAGCCATGCTGGCGGCCCACCCGCCGCCGTCTACCTGCTGTCGCAGCGCCTGTCGAAGACCGAGTTTCAGGCCAGCACCGTGCTGGTCTTCTGGGTGATCAACGCGGCGAAATTTGTGCCCTTCGCCTATTTGGGCCTGTTCACCTGGCACACCGCGCTGGCGGATTTACTACTGACCCCTTTCGCCATTCTTGGCGCGTGGTTGGGCGTCCGGGCACATTTCATGATGTCCGAGCGCCTGTTCTTTGGCATCGCTTACGTCCTGCTGACCCTGACAGGCGGCAAACTGATCTGGGACGCGCTTACCTAGATGTTGGGCGGCAGCGCCTCGGCCATATCCTCATAGGACTGACCGGACGCGATCAGGCAGGTTACCCCGTCCGGCAGTGTGACAGTGATCGTCCAACTGCCGCTTGCGGCAGAGGCGTAGACCTCCATCACCGCACCCTGACGCGCGATGCCGATAACCTGCCGGGTCTCGCCATAGGTTTCGGTTAGCCGTTTGACCACGTCTTCGCGCGGGGCGCAGGTTCGAGCCTGTACCTGCTGGGCGGCCAGAACCATGATTCCCAGCCCAATTGTCATCGTGAACAGCGTCTTCTTCATCCTTGTACCCTTTCGATTCCATCTGTCTTAAAGGGTGCGGGCCAGGCACCGAAATCCGGTTAAACCAACGCACGTTGCGTCGCGAATGCTGCGATGCGGCGATTTTGCTCTTGAACTTTCCGAAAAAAAATGCCCCATTCTGCGCAACTTTATTTCTTTTTGGAGAGGCCAATGGACCCCCGTCAGCGCCCCTATCGCTCTGTACTGTATATCCCCGGCTCGCGTGATCGGGCGCTGGACAAGGCACGCACCTTGCCGGTCGACGCGATCATCTTTGATCTGGAGGATGCAGTTGCAGCGGATGAAAAAGAGAACGCGCGTGAAACGCTCAAGGCTGCTCTGGCCGCAGGCGGGTACGGCGCGCGGGTCAAGATCGTGCGCATAAACGGGCTGGACACCGAATGGGGTCGCGCCGATGCCGAGGCCGTGCGGGACATGGATGCCGACGTGGTTTTGCTGCCTAAGGTGAACTCGGCCGCTGATGTAGACGCGCTGGCTGCGATCACCGGCGATATCCCGATCTGGGCGATGATGGAGACCCCGCGTGGGATGCTGAACGCGGCCGATATCGCCGCACATCCGCTGATGGCGGGTTTCGTAATGGGCACCAACGACTTGGCCAAGGAGTTGCAGACCCGGTTCCGCCCCGACCGCTTGCCGCTGATGACCTCGCTGGGCCTGTGCCTGTTGGCCGCCAAGGCCGAGGGGCTGATCATCGTGGATGGTGTCTACAATGCCTTTAAGGATGACGAAGGTCTGGCCGCAGAATGCACGCAAGGCCGCGATATGGGCTTTGACGGCAAGACGCTGATCCACCCCGCTCAGGTCGAGATCACGAACGCCGCCTATGCGCCCTCGGATGCGGAAATCGACTTGGCCCAACGTCAGATCGCTGCTTTTGAAGAGGTCGAGGCGCAAGGGCAAGGCGTTGCTGTCGTGGATGGCAAAATTGTTGAGAACCTGCACGTTGCAACCGCCCGCGAAATTCTGGCAAAAGCAGAGGCGATTTCAGCTTTGCAAGCGGGGTAAGCCAGCATGGGCTTCGTTCTTCTGATCCTTGGTGTGGCGCTTTGGTGGGCCGCACATCTGTTCAAGCGCGTCGCGCCCGCACGGCGGGCGGCCATGGGCGATGGCGGCAAAGGTGCGGTGGCACTGGCGCTGGTGGCGGCGATTTTGCTGATGATCTTCGGCTATCGCATGACCGATTTCATCTATGTCTGGGCGCCGCCCACATTCCTGATCCACGTCAACAACCTGCTGGTGCTGATTGCCATCTTCCTGATGAGCCCCGCACCCAAGAAAGGCCGCCTTCTGAACAAGCTGCGCCATCCGATGCTAGGCGGGTTCAAGCTGTGGGCCTTTGCGCATCTGCTGGTGAATGGCGATCTGGCCTCGATCATCCTGTTCGGCGGATTGCTGGCCTGGGCCGTGGTCGAAGTGATCGTGATCAACAAGTCCGAACTTGACTGGACCCCCGGCGATCCCGGGAATTACGGCAAAGACGCGATGTTCTTTGTGGCCTCGATCGTTCTGCTGGGTTTCATCGGCTATATCCATGGGCTGGTCGGCCCATCGCCGTTCGGATCGTGAGGGGAACAAGATGGCAAAACTCTATCGTCTGCTGACCGAAGAGGACACCTCGGCCTTTTGCCACAAAGTGTCCGACGCGCTGGCCAAAGGGTGGGAGCTGTATGGCGACCCGTCATATGCCTTTGACGCCGCCAATAACGTGATGCGCTGTGCGCAGGCTGTAACCAAAGAGGTCGCGGCCGACTATTCACCCGATATGAAACTGGGACAACAATAATGGCAAAAACCAACTCAGGCCGCTTTTTCGAGGACTATTCCGTCGGGCAGGTGCTGCAGCATGCGGTGCCGCGCACCGTAACCGATGGTGAGCGCGCGATGTATCACGCGCTCTATCCAGCGCGTCATGCGCTGTATTCTTCGGATGAGTTTGCCCGAGCCTCTGGCCTGCCGCAAAGCCCGCTGGATGATCTGGCGGCCTTCCACGTGGTGTTCGGCAAGACAGTGCCGGATGTATCGCTGAATGCGGTGGCCAATCTGGGCTATGCCGAGGGGCGCTGGCTGAAGCCGGTCTATGCCGGTGACACGTTGCGGTCGGAATCCGAAGTGATTGGGATCAAGCAGAATTCGAACGGGAAGACCGGGGTGGTTTACGTACGCACCCGTGGCCTGAACCAGCGCGACGAGGCAGTCATGGAGTATGTCCGCTGGGTGATGGTGCGCAAATCAGGCCTGTCCGCCCCCGCGCCCGAAGCGGTTGTGCCGCAGTTGAAAAAGGCGTTGGAGCCAAGTGATCTGGTCATTCCGCAGGGTTTGAATTTCTCGAACTACGATTTTGCCCAAGCCGGTGAGGCGCATCGCTGGGGCGATTATGAGATCGGCGAAAAGATCGACCACGTGGACGGTGTCACCATAGAAGAGGCCGAGCATATGCTGGCCACCCGCCTTTGGCAGAACACCGCCAAAGTGCATTTCGACCTGACCTTCCGCCCCGAGGGGCGACTGATCTATGGCGGGCACGTGATCTCGATGGCTCGGGCGTTGTCGTTCAATGGCCTGGCCAACGCGCAGATGATCGTGGGTCTGAACGGCGGTGCGCACGCCAACCCGTGTTTCGCGGGTGACACGATCAAGGCCTGGTCCGAGGTTCTGGACAAGGCCGAAACCGGTGTGCCGGGTGTAGGTGCCATCCGCCTGCGTTTGGTTGCTACGAAAGGCGGCGAACCATTTGAATTGAAAAATGAGGACGGCCGATACATGCCGGGCGTGCTTTTAGACCTCGATTATTGGGCGCTGATGCCAATCTGATCCGTGCGCACATTCATGTGATCGCAGCTCGGCACAATCGTGCTAGGCTGCGCGCATGTTGCTTCGATCCTTAGCTGCCTGCATTCTGCTTTCGCCGCCCGCCTGGGCGTGTGATTTGGCATTGGCGCTTGCGGTGGATGTCTCGGGTTCGGTCGATTCGTCGGAATACCGTATCCAGATGGACGGGCTGGCGGAAGGATTGCGGGATCCCATCGTCTCAGAAGCTTTGGTGCGCGGAAACGCGCGCCTGATGCTGGTTCAGTGGACCGGCGCGTCGCGGCAAAGAATAACCATCCCCTGGACCAAAATCGACAGCTTCGAAACCCTCGACCGGTTTGCTGATCAGGTGGGTGCTGATCCTCGGGTCTGGCGCAACTTCTCGACAGCTATCGGAGAAGCACTTGAGATGACTCTGGTGAATTTTGACGAGGTTGCCACCTGCAAGCGGCATTTGATCGACATCTCGGGTGATGGAATTTCCAATGAAGGGGTTGAGCCGACCGAAATTCACGAGACCCTGCGCCGCCGCGGCGTCACTGTGAATGCCATTGCCATCGAAGAAAGCGAACCCGACCTTACGGCATATTTCTTCGAAAACGTAATCGTGGGTGAAGGTGCCTTTGTGGTGTCGGCCGCCGGGTTCGAAGATTACCCCGAGCGCATCCGCAAAAAACTGCTGCGCGAGGTGACGCAGCAAACCGCTGGATTGGAATAGATTCGAGGCTCGGGCGCTAACATTCCGAGCGCGTGATTAATTTTGTGATCACGTCATTATTTTGCGTGATCACAACTTGCCGATATCTGCCATATTGCGTCAATTTGCGGCTTTTTTGCATGTGCAGCACGTGACAGTGTCGCAAAAACCAGTAAAACGTTCGGTAGCCAACCGAAAAGGAGCCGCCATGGCCGATGTTAATCGGGGCAATCGCCCGCTTTCTCCGCATCTGTCGATCTATCGTCCGCAATTGACCTCGGTCACATCCATCCTGACACGCATCACCGGGAACGCCATGATCGTGGCTGCTTTGCTGATCGTCTGGTGGTTTCTGGCCGCTGCGACCTCGCCCGAGGCATTCGAGCGCGCGAACTGGTGGCTGACGTCGGTTTTGGGCGATCTGGTCATGGCGCTGTCTTTGTGGGGGCTGTGGTATCACACGCTGGCCGGTATTCGGCATCTGATTTGGGACAACGCGATGGGCCTGGATATTCCCACTGCTACTAAATTGGGTTGGGCTGTAGTTGGCGGATCGGTTGTCCTGACCCTTCTGACCCTGATTATCGTTGCTTAAAGGAGGCCAACCATGCGTTATTTGACAGACCGCAAACGCGCAACTGGCCTGGGATCGGCCAAAGCGGGCACAGCCCATTTCTGGCGGATGAAGGTCAGCTCGGTGGCTTTGCTGATCCTTGTTCCGCTGTTCATCTTCACCTTTGGTCCCGTGTTGGGGCAGCCCTACGATGTGGTCCTGGACTATTATTCGCGCCCGTTCCCGGCGATTGTTGCGGCGCTGACATTGGTGATCGGTATGAAACACTTCGCCGAAGGCGCACAGGTGATGCTTGAGGATTATGCCCACGGCACGACCGAGAAGGTCCTGATCATCCTGACAACCTGCCTGTCCTATGGCGCGGCTGCGGCGGGCCTGTTCGCCATCGCCCGCATTGCCCTCTAATTCCCGGAGCTGAAAGAAATGGCTGCATACGAATACGAAACGCATGAATATGACGTGGTCGTTGTCGGCGCCGGTGGGGCGGGTCTGCGGGCCACCTTGGGCATGGCCGAACAAGGGCTGCGCACCGCCTGCGTGACCAAGGTTTTCCCGACCCGCTCGCACACGGTTGCGGCGCAGGGTGGCATCGCAGCATCACTGTCGAACATGGGGCCGGACCATTGGCAGTGGCACATGTATGACACCGTCAAAGGCTCTGACTGGTTGGGCGATACCGACGCGATGGAATACTTGGCGCGTGAGGCCCCCAAGGCAGTATACGAGCTGGAACATTATGGTGTGCCGTTCAGTCGGACCGAAGAAGGCAAGATCTATCAGCGTCCCTTCGGCGGCCACACCACTGAATTCGGCGAAGGACCCGCAGTACAGCGTACCTGTGCGGCTGCTGACCGGACCGGCCACGCGATCCTGCATACACTGTACGGGCAATCGCTGAAGAACAACGCCGAGTTCTACATCGAATATTTCGCCATCGACTTGATCATGTCCGAGGACGGGCAGTGTCAGGGCGTCGTCTGCTGGAAGCTGGACGACGGTACGATGCATGTCTTCAACGCCAAGATGGTTGTACTGGCGACCGGCGGCTATGGGCGCGCCTATTTCAGCGCCACATCAGCCCATACCTGCACCGGTGACGGCGGTGGCATGGTCGCCCGCGCGGGCCTGGCCCTGCAGGATATGGAATTCGTGCAGTTCCACCCGACCGGTATCTACGGCTCGGGCTGCCTGATCACCGAAGGTGCTCGGGGCGAGGGCGGATACCTGACCAACTCGGAAGGTGAGCGGTTCATGGAGCGCTACGCGCCCCAGTACAAAGACCTTGCGCCCCGTGACTATGTCAGCCGGTCGATGACCATGGAAATCCGCGAAGGGCGCGGAGTGGGTGGAGAAGGGGATCACATCCACCTGAACCTGTCGCACCTGCCTGCCGAGGCACTGGCAGAACGCCTGCCGGGCATCTCAGAGTCGGCCAAGATTTTCGCCGGTGTCGACGTGACCAAGGAACCGATTCCGGTTCTGCCAACGGTTCACTACAACATGGGTGGCATTCCAACGAACTACTGGGGTGAGGTTCTGAACCCCACTGCCGATAACCCAACCGCCGTGGTTCCCGGTCTGATGGCTGTCGGTGAGGCCGGATGTGCCTCGGTTCATGGGGCAAACCGCTTGGGCTCGAACTCTTTGATCGACCTTGTGGTCTTTGGCCGCGCGGCCGCGATCCGGGCCGGTAAGGTTGTAGATGCCGAGGCTGCGAATCCGGTACTGAATCAGGCGTCGGTCGATAAGGCGTTTGACCGGTTCGATGCGGCACGCAACGCCAATGGTTCGATCCCGACCGCCGACCTGCGACTTGAGATGCAGAAAACCATGCAGGCTGACGCGGCAGTATTCCGTACCGCCAAGACCATGGCTGAAGGCGTCGAAAAGATGACGGCCATTGCAGCCAAGATGGACGATCTGAAAGTCACCGACCGCTCGCTGGTCTGGAACAGCGACCTGATGGAGACGCTGGAACTGGGCAACCTGATGCCGAGCGCATTGGCGACGATCGTCGGAGCCGAAGCGCGTAAGGAATCTCGTGGTGCCCACGCCCATGAGGACTTTGCCGAGCGCGATGATGAGAACTGGCGCGTTCACACCGTTAGCCGGGTCGAGGGCAACAAGGTCGAGCTCAGCTATCGCCCTGTGATTGCGGACCCGCTGACGACCGAAGCCGAAGGCGGCATCAGCCTTAAGAAAATCGCTCCGAAGGCGCGGACCTTCTGATCGGTTGATCTGTCAAAGCCATCCCGGATTGGGGTGGCTTTTTTATTTGGCGCGTGTGCGGATCAAACAAGTTCTGACAACGCATTCTTTAACAATCCCGAGACACGCATCGGATCGCGTTGGACGGCGAATTCGAAACAGGCAAGCCGTTTCTCATTCAGTTCCGCGTCAGACATCTCCATCATACGCATCATCATACGGATCAACCCGCGGGGGTTTTGCGCAGGGTAAAGCAGATCGTGGCAGGTCTCGGGTGTGGTTTGTTTATGCGCCTCGATGTCGGGTCCGACTATTGGCAAGCCGAAGGTTTGCGCCAACATCGCCGTGCCCGAGGTGAAGGTGGTTGTCGATGGTAGCACATAGACATGGGCCTGCGAAAATAGCTGAGGTATTTCGCTGTCGGGTATGCGATCGGCAATGACCGAAACATTGGCGATGCCATCCAGTCGACGCGCCAATCGGCGGCCCTTTCGAAATACACGCCCGGCGATCGAGACGTGAAACGCGTGCCCTCGATTGGTGAGTTTACGGGCCGCGAGGTGAAGCCGTTCCAACTCACGATTGCCGCGCATGGCGCCGAAGGTCAGAAAACGCGTGATCTGGCGGGGTGCGAGGGGACGGGCCATTGAGACTTCGGCATGTTCATAAACTCCCAGATAGCTGGGATGCGGGATCAGGCGCAGTTTTTCAGACTCGGCCCCGTATTCGGATATCATATAGGCCCATGCATGAGGCGTGTGAACGTGGATCAAATCCGCCATTTTCGTCAGGGCACGGCGGTTTTCGGAAAATAGGTCGTTGGCGTCACCATGGCTGTGGGCCTGTTGGTTGTGGATGGTCCAGATCAAGCGGCCACCGTTTTGCTTGAACCGGTCCAAGTGCGCGCGCGCCTGCTGGAATTTTAGCGCATCATCCTCGCCTGATTCTCGAAACAGCCTATCATCCCAATGTAGGTGGAGAATCCTGTTTTCTTCCTGAAAATCAGGGTGTGCAAATTCTGAAAACTCCACGTTCTTAGATGTGGTCAGATTGAATTCCGGCCCGCAGGCGGAATACATCATTTTCTGATACGGGTTCTTTGTCCCGAAAGGAATATTTGCGACGTTTGTCGGCATTTTTCGGGTTTGCACCTGCTGGAATTCCAAGCCATTTCACTTCTTGCACGTTTCCCGCGCAAAATCAGTTTGTAAAGGCGAAAATGCCTAATTTTATTGACTGTTTTCAAGGCGAAAAGGTTGGCTTTCCGCCTCTCAAAGTGTATCAACAGGCAGGAATTTAGCGAGGTCGGAAATGGTACAACTCACCCTGCCAAAGAATTCCCGGATCACCACCGGTAAAACCTGGCCCAAGCCGGATGGCGCGACCAATGTGCGCAAGTTTCAGATCTATCGCTGGAACCCGGATGATGGTCAGAACCCTCGGGTGGATACCTATTTCGTCGATATGGACAGCTGCGGCCCGATGGTTTTGGACGCGCTGATCAAGATCAAGAATGAGATTGATCCGACGCTGACCTTCCGCCGGTCCTGCCGCGAAGGTATTTGCGGATCCTGCGCGATGAATATCGACGGGATCAACACACTGGCCTGTATCTATGGCATGGATGAGATCAAGGGCGACGTGAAGATTTACCCGCTGCCCCATATGCCCGTGGTCAAGGACCTGATCCCTGATCTGACGCATTTCTATGCTCAGCATGCCAGCATTATGCCGTGGCTGGAAACCAAGACCAACCGCCCGGCGAAGGAATGGAAGCAGTCCATCGAAGATCGCAAAAAACTGGATGGCCTGTATGAATGCGTGATGTGCGCAAGCTGCTCGACCTCGTGCCCCAGCTACTGGTGGAATGGTGACCGTTATCTTGGACCCGCCGCGTTGCTGCACGCATATCGCTGGATCATCGACAGCCGCGATGAGGCAACGGGTGAGCGCTTGGATGAGTTGGAAGATCCGTTCAAGCTGTATCGTTGCCACACGATCATGAACTGTGCCAAGACCTGCCCCAAGGGTCTGAACCCGGCCAAAGCGATTGCCGAAATCAAAAAGATGATGGTCGAACGCGCGGTTTGACCCGCGCTGCCATGCTTTGCCGCCTTGCGGTAAGCGCATGGCAAGATTGCAAAATCATGCACTGCGAAGGGTGCTGATCGGGCTTATAGTCTGGTCAGGGAGGAGTGATTGAACCAATTAGGGATCGCTCCGATGGAAAAAAAACCCCCAGAAAAACAAGCCGCTGCGGCAAAAGCACTGGAGTTGCTGGATCAGGCGTGGGCCTACTACATGCCCGAGCCGAACTCGACCCAAGAGCAGCATGAACCAGAGTTATTTGAATACGCAAACGCGGCTTGATCCGCCGATCGGAATGGGCGATGGAAGGCCATGCCCATTCTGTTGCTTTTGCTTGCTGCCGGAGTCTTCGCCTATCTGTTCTGGCGATCCCGCACAACGACTCTGACGCGTGATTGCCGTTGGCGTCAGCACCGCAAAGAAGGGATTTGGACTTGCGCTTTTTGCGGCGCGCGGCAGGAGGGCGAGACCTCTCCTACCGCATGCTTCAAGGGACGAGAGTGACGGTAGATCCGTCTGGATTCAGGTCTCATGAAACGCGGCCTGCAAGGCAATTTCGACCATGTCGCCAAAGCTGCTTTCCCGCTCGGACGAGGGGAGCGCCTCACCGGTCAACAAGTGATCAGAAACTGTCAGCACCGCCAGCGCGCGGCATTTATGGCGCGCGGCCAGAATATAAAGCTCGGCGGCTTCCATCTCGACGCCCAGAATGCCGTGGCGCACCATCTGTTCGTTCAGATCGGGCCGTTCGTCATAGAACACGTCCGACGAATAGATGCCGCCCACATGGGTCGGCGTGCCTTTGGCAGCCGCAGCCTGCGCCGCTGCTTGCAACAGGCCCCAATCGGCACAGGGGGCAAAATTCAGCTCTTTCATGATGCCCCGCGAAGGCGTGCTGAGTGTGGTCGACGTCATCGCCAAAATCACGTCGCGGATATTGACGCTGTCCTGCATTCCGCCGCACGAACCGATGCGGATCAGAGTTTTTGCGTCGTAGTCACGGATCAATTCGTTCACGTAGATCGACAGTGAGGGCATGCCCATGCCGCTGCCCTGAATCGTAACCGGGTTACCTTTCCACGTGCCGGTGAAACCCAACATGCCGCGCACATTGTTGACCTGTTTTGCGTTGTCTAAAAAGGTCTCGGCGGCCCATTTTGCCCGATAGGGATCGCCGGGCAACAATACCGTTTCTGCGATTTCGCCTTTTTCAGCGCCAATATGAATTGTCATGTCAGGTCAATTCCAATCAGATTTCCAAATCAGCCATATTGGCGCCGGAATTCAGCGCATCATGCACCCATTGCGGTTTTCGGCCGCGCCCGGACCAGGTTTGATCGGGCGAAGAAGGATTGCGATATTTCGCTTTGGATTTGGCTTGTTTTCCAGTCACAGAACCGCCATCTGACAATTCAGCCAGCGAAAACCCGTATTCCGCCGCTGCTTTTTCAGCAGCTTTCAGAGCTTCTTGCCGCTCTCTTTTCTCTGCTTTTTTCAACGCCTTATCAACATTTTCGCGCAGGGCGATCAGCTCTTTGCGCGACATGTTTTCCAGATTGGTTCCCATCTGATTTCCCTTGTATTCGAATCGAATTCCGGATGGTGTCAAAGCCAAACCGGAATTCCAATGACAGGCATTATCTATCCCTTTTCTCAAGGAATAGAAATTGAGAATCCAGAAAGAAACAGAACTGTTATTGCGCCGCCAGATTTTGCGGATCGACCAGAGTCACGATGTCACCCATAATCGCATTCAGTTCGAAATTTTTGGGTGTGTAGATTTCGGAAACACCCATCGCTTTCAATTTCTCGGCGTCGTCATCCGGGATGATGCCGCCTACGATCACAGGCACGTCCAATCCGGCCGCGTTCAGGCGCGTCATGACGTCCTCGACCAGCGGAATATGGCTGCCCGACAGGATTGATAGACCGATCACATGTGCCTTGTCTTCGATAGCGGCGTTGACGATTTCCTCGGGCGTCAGGCGGATGCCTTCATAGCTGATGTCCATGCCGCAATCGCGCGCGCGGAAGGCGATCTGTTCTGCGCCGTTGGAATGGCCGTCCAGCCCCGGCTTGCCGACCAGGAATTTCAGACGACGCCCCAGCTTGTCGCTGACCGCATCCACAGCGGCGCGCAATTCGTCCAGCCCTTCGGTTTTGTTCGAGACCGACCCTGACACACCAGTGGGTCCGCGGTAGGTGCCGTAGACCTTGCGCATCTCTTCGGCCCATTCACCAGTGGTGACGCCCGCCTTGGCGGCTGCGATCGAAGGCTCCATGACATTGGCACCGGTCTGCGCCGCTTCGCGCAAAGCCGCGAGCGCTGCGGAGACTGCGACGTCGTCACGCTCGGACCGCCACTCGTTCAGGCGGTTGATCTGTTCCTGCTCGACAGCCGGATCAACTACCATGATGCCGCCATCTTCGGTTTGCAGCGGCGAGGGCTCGCCCTCGGTCCATTTGTTCACGCCGACCACGACGGTCTCATTTCGTTCGATCCGGTTCAAGCGTTCGGCATTTGAATCCACCAAGCGGGATTTCATGTATTCGATCGAGGCGACCGCACCGCCCATCGAATCCAGGTTGGCCAGTTCTGCGCGTGCACCTTCCTTTAGGTCTTCAACCTTGGCATCGACAGCAGGGTTGCCGTCGAACAAGTCGCCATATTCCAGCAGGTCGGTCTCATAGGCCAGAATCTGTTGCATCCGCATGGACCATTGCTGATCCCAGGGGCGCGGCAGGCCCAACGCCTCGTTCCACGCAGGCAGCTGAACTGCGCGTGCGCGGGCTTTCTTCGACAGGGTCACGGCCAGCATCTCGATCAGGATGCGATAGACGTTGTTTTCCGGTTGTTGCTCGGTCAGGCCAAGCGAGTTCACCTGCACGCCATAGCGGAAGCGGCGGAATTTGGGGTCTTCTACACCGTAACGGTCTTTCAGAATCTCATCCCAAAGATCCACAAAGGCCCGCATCTTGCACATCTCGGTCACGAAACGGATGCCCGCGTTCACAAAGAACGATATCCGACCACAGAGCGCGGGGAAATCTTCGGCCGGTACGCGCGGGCGCAGCTCGTCCAACACGGCGATGGCGGTGGCCAGCGCATAAGCCAGTTCCTGTTCGGGTGTCGCGCCAGCCTCTTGCAGGTGGTAGGAACACACGTTCATGGGGTTCCATTTCGGTACGTTGGTATAGCAGTACTCGGCCACATCCGCGATCATCTTCAGCGACGGTTTCGGCGGGCACACATAGGTGCCGCGGCTCAGGTATTCCTTGATCAGATCGTTCTGAACCGTGCCCTGCAACTTGGACACATCCGCGCCTTGTTCTTCGGCCACGGCGATATACAGCGCCAGCAACCATGGTGCGGTCGCGTTGATGGTCATCGAGGTATTCATCTGTTCCAACGGAATCTGGTCGAACAGAACCCGCATGTCGCCCAAGTGACTGATCGGCACGCCGACCTTGCCGACTTCGCCGCGCGCCAAAGTGTGGTCGCTGTCATACCCCGTCTGAGTCGGCAGATCGAAAGCGACCGAAAGGCCGGTCTGACCTTTGGCCAGATTGCCGCGATACAGCGCGTTTGACGCCTGTGCCGTGGAATGACCGGCATAGGTTCGGATGAGCCAGGGGCGATCTTTCTGCATCTGCGTCATAGCTGGGCCTCGTGTCTTTCCTGGGCAATAAAATTACTCACGAAGCCTCTAAATCGCAATTTTTGGGATATGTCAATTCGCTGCGTTGCGGCATATGTGGTTCTTGTGATTGTAGGACGCAACGTTTGCTGTCAGGGTGCGCGCATGACTGAGACCGTGGAGCTTCCGCTTTGGCTGTTTTTGCTGATCCTGGTATTTGCCGCGGTCACATTTGCTTCGCATTTCCTGTTCCCTTCGGTGCGGTGGTTCTTTCGCCGTCGTCTTGAACGCGCAGTCAAACGCCTGAACACCCGCCTGCAACGCCCGATCCAACCGTTCAAGCTGGCCGAGCGGCACGACATGATCCAACGTCTGATCTACGACCCGCAGGTGGGGCAGGCTGTGCAAGACCATGCCCGCGAAACCGGGGTGCCCGAGGCGGTGGCCTTCGAAATGGCCCGCCGCTATGCGCGTGAAATCGTGCCCTCCTTTTCAGCCGTAGCCTATTTCAGCATCGCCATAAGGTTGGCGCGGATGCTGAGCAATGCGTTCTATGACGTGCGGCTCAGCTATCAGGATGAAGAGGCAATCAAGACTATCGACCCGGATGCGACCGTTGTGTTCGTGATGAACCACCGCAGCAACATGGATTACGTGCTGGTCACATATCTGGCCGCGCAACATTCAGCGCTGTCTTACGCGGTGGGGGAATGGGCACGAGTTTGGCCACTCAGCCGCTTGATCCGGGCCATGGGGGCCTACTTTATCCGGCGAAGATCGGGCAGTGAGCTGTACCGGCAGGTACTGGCTTGTTACGTGCGACACGCGACCGAAGCGGGGGTGACGCAGGCCATGTTCCCTGAAGGGGGGCTTAGTCTGACCGGTGCCTTAGGGCGCCCCAAGCTTGGTCTGTTGAAATACATACTGGACGGAACCAAGCCGGTCGGCAAGGACGTGGTGTTTGTTCCTGTTGCGCTGAATTATGACCGGGTGCTTGAGGACACAATCTTGACCAAGGCTGCACTTGGGAGTGAGAGGCGGTTTCGGGCTCGGATCGGAGTGATCACCGGGTGGATTCTGAAGCAGATCGGCCGCCGACTGATCGGGCGCTATACGCGCTTTGGTCTGGCGTCGGTGCGCTATGGCCGGCCCATTTCGTTGAAGGATTTCCGGGCCGAACATGAACAAGACGTCATGACTGACCTCGCTCGTGCTTTGATGGGACGTATCAAGGATGCAATCCCGTTGGTGCCGCTGCCTGCGATCTGCAAGCTGATCCAAGACCGAACTGAGTTGCTGGAGGATGATGTGCGCAGCCTTGTCGCGCAGGCCATGCGACGTGACGGAACTTTGACCGACCCGAGTGAGGCTGCAATCACCCAAGCTTTGGATCAACTTGTCCAAAGGCGGATTCTGAAACAAGTGGACGGGAAAATATCCCAATCTGGTCAAAGGGTTGACCTGCTGGAGTATTATGCGGCCTCGGTTCCGGGTGATGTGGAGTTCGGAGATGCTGCGCTCGCAAAGAGAATTTCTGCATCCGCTGGGTCATAAAATTACAAAATAGATACAAAATTGGTTGCAATATTTCTCAGGGCCCAATATTTCATCTGGTAAGGCCTGCGATTCTGCATCGCGGCAAACATTGAGATGGAAGGAGGCCAACATGGCTTTGGACACCGAAAGCGGTATCGCGACCTACGACGCGCCGGAAAAAGACCTCTATGAAATGGGTGAGATCCCTCCGATGGGGTTTGTACCCAAGAAGATGTACGCGTGGGCAATCCGCAAGGAGCGCCATGGCGAGCCGGACACGGCCATGCAGCTGGAAGTGGTCGATGTGCCCAAGCTGGACAGCCACGAGGTGCTGGTTCTGGTGATGGCGGCAGGTGTGAATTATAACGGCGTTTGGGCGTCGTTGGGCAAACCGATCAGCCCGTTTGACGGTCACGGTCAACCGTTCCATATCGCGGGTTCGGATGCTTCGGGCATCGTCTGGGCCGTGGGCGACAAAGTACGCCGCTGGAAAGTGGGTGATGAGGTCGTGATCCATTGCAATCAGGACGACGGCGACGACGAAGCCTGCAATGGCGGCGATCCGATGTACTCCGACAGCCAGCGTATCTGGGGCTATGAGACACCGGACGGGTCTTTTGCCCAGTTCACCAATGTCCAAGCGCAGCAGTTGATGCCGCGCCCCAAGCACCTGACCTGGGAAGAAAGCGCCTGCTATACGCTGACACTGGCCACCGCATACCGGATGCTTTTCGGTCACGAGCCGCATGACCTGAAACCCGGTCAGAACGTTTTGGTTTGGGGCGCTTCGGGTGGTCTGGGGTCTTATGCGATCCAGCTGATCAATACGGCGGGCGCAAATGCGATCGGTGTGATCTCGGATGAAAGCAAGCGTGATTTCGTGATGGGTCTGGGCGCAAAGGGCGTTCTGAATCGCAAAGATTTCAACTGCTGGGGTCAGTTGCCTACCGTCAACACCCCGGAATATGCCGAGTGGTTCAAAGAGGCCCGTAAATTCGGCAAGGCCATCTGGGACATCACCGGTAAGGGTGTGAATGTCGACATGGTGTTCGAACACCCCGGCGAAAGCACCTTCCCTGTCTCGACCTTCGTTGTAAAAAAGGGCGGTATGGTCGTGATCTGCGCCGGAACAACCGGCTATAACCTGACCTTCGACGTGCGTTACATGTGGATGCACCAGAAGCGCCTGCAAGGTTCGCACTTCGCGCACCTGAAACAGGCGTCCGCTGCGAACCAACTGATGGTCGAACGTCGTCTGGACCCTTGCATGTCTGAAGTCTTTGCGTGGAACGAGCTGCCCGAAGCCCACATGAAAATGATGCGCAACGAACATAAACCGGGTAACATGTCGGTTCTGGTTCAGGCACCGCGCACTGGCATGCGGACTCTGGAAGAGGTTCTGGACGCACGCGGATAACCGACCTGCTCTATCAGAAATCGCGCCCGCGAATCGTTGATCCGGTTCGCGGGCGCACTGCGTTTTAGGCGCGGGTGATCCTTTTCAACGACTTGCAGAACCCGGCCCCGCTATTTTTGGGGAGTAGAAACCAGTGAATAGCCTAAAAAACACTGCACATGTTATGGTTGTGTTAACCCTTCGTTAACCGTTTCGGAGCGACTTTAGATGGCGAAAAATGAGTGGATACTGGACGTTTTGTCGGATCTCAACGCCTTTGCGGTTGAGAACGGTTTGACCGCGCTTGCTGAGCAGTTGGATGACACCAAGCTGATCGCAGCGGCCGAGATTGCGTCCTTGAAGGATGAGGCTCGGACGCCCGCGAATGGGAACAGATCTGGATATGGCTCAGGTCCTGGAGGACTTGGAAAACACCAGCACGCTTGATGAATTGGGTGCGGTCGCCCTTGGATTACGCGACCGATTGCACATCGAGCATCTGATCTATCATTGGGTCGACGGGGCCGGGGACCAGTACGGGTATACGACCTATCCCGATGCCTGGGCCGAAAGATATCTCGAGCGGAATTACCACCGTATCGACCCCGTCATCCTGGGATGCTTTCAGCGCTTTCATCCTGTGGATTGGAAATCTCTGGACTGGTCCGGCAAGGTGGCGAAGAATTTCCTGCAGGACGCGTTGGAGCACGGGGTAGGCAACCAGGGCTATTCGATCCCGATCCGGGGCCCGAACGGCCAGTTTGCGCTGTTCACCGTAAACCACACCTGCGACGACGCCAGTTGGAAAGCTTTCATCGATACCCATGGGCGTGAGCTGATCCTGATTGCGCATTATTTCAACCGAAAAGCGCTGGAGTTTGAAAGCGACCGCCAGCCCGATGCGCCGCGTAGCCTGTCCCCGCGCGAGGTGGATGCGATGACCCTTCTGGCGCTGGGCTATAGTCGCGCGCAGGTCGCGCATTCCTTATCGATCTCGGAACACACGCTGCGAGTCTATATCGAAAGCGCCCGCGCCAAGCTTGGGGCGCAGAATACCACCCACGCGATCGCGACAGCGCTCAGCCGGGGATTAATCGTCGTTTAACGGCCGCACGCACCTCGAACCGTAATTTAACCATGGCTCTGTACCCCTTTCGTTCTTGCACAGGACGACAAGGGGAAAAGTCATGTTGCGCTATTTGTTTGCGGACGAACTACATATGTTTCCAGCCCTCGCTTACGGGATGTTCCGTGACCGGGCGGACCAGTTCAAAACCCGGCTGGGCTGGGATGTGAAGGTCGATGAAAATGGATATGAGCGGGATCAATATGACGATCTGAACCCGCTTTACGTCATCTGGGAAGAGGAAGACGGCAGCCATGGGGGCTCGATGCGGGTGCTTCCGACCACCGGGCGGGTCATGGTGAACGAGGTGTTCGGCCACCTGACCGGGGGCGAGCCGATCAACAGCCCTCTGATCTGGGAGGTGACGCGGTTTTGCCTGTCGCGCGCCGCCAGCCCGCATACCGCCGGTGCCATCATGCTGAGCGGGGGCGAGATCATGGAAGGTTTCGGTCTGACACATATCGCAGGCGTGTTTGATGCGCGCATGATTCGGATTTACCGGATGATCGGTTCGTCTCCGGTCGTGCTGGGCTCGGAAGGGAAAGGGCGGGATCAGATCTCGGTCGGGCTGTGGCCTTATTCGCCACAGGATTGTTCCCGCGTGGCCGAGCGCGCCGGTATCCCGCGTGAGCTGTCGCGCCTTTGGTTCAAGACCGCATTTGGCACCGGTCGGCAGCATCGGTTTGCTCTGTCGGCATAAGCTGTTGAAAACCGGAAACCGCATCTGGTGATGGCGGGCGCGGCCTTGTAGGGTCGCGCCATGTCTACGCCCTTAGTGACCTTCTCGGACGACCAAGCCGCTGCTTATGACAACATCGCCGAGATGTTGAGGTCGGCAGGCGTTGATCTGGATGACGATGCCCTTCTGAAACTGCCGGGCAATGGCAAATCCGGTGTGATGGCGGTGATCGGAAAGGCTGGGTCGGGCAAGACGCTGCTGTTGGCCGAGCTTTACAAGGCGCTGGCTGAAACTGGCGTTCAGATCGTCTCGGGCGATTTTGAAAGCCGCAAGGCGCGGGACAAACGCAGCCTTGCTATTCTAGCGCCCACCAACAAGGCGGCCAGTGTGTTGCGGTTGCGCGGCGTTCCTGCGACCACGATCCACCGTATTCTCTACACGCCGGTCTATGACCCCGAATATGAGCGGATTGCCGAGTGGCTGGCCGGAAACGACGAACGCCCCGAAATCGAAGGGTTGACGGACGAGGCATTGGACCGTGCCGCCGCGTTTTATGAAAACAACAAATCCATTCCGGGTGCTTTGGCGGCGGCGGGGCTACGTGGGTCGGACTTCATCACAGGTTGGAAGCGACGGGAAGAGCCCTTGGATATCGGGTTCGTGGACGAAGCCTCGATGTTGGACGACCGACAGTTCGAGGACCTGCAGGAGATTTTTCCAACGTTGTTGCTGTTTGGCGATCCGGCGCAGCTCGCTCCGGTCAATCAATCGGGCAGCATGGTGTTTGACGGTCTGCCCGAGCCGCGAAAACAAATCCTGCACCGGGTGCATCGCCAGACGGCAGACAATCCCATTTTGGATCTGGCCCATGCGCTGGCCGATCCAGCAATGGGATTTGAAGATTTCGAACGTCTGGTCGAACACACGGCCCGGCGGGATGACCGCGTCGTGTGGGGGCAGCGGGTCGAGGTTGATCTGATGGCCCGTAGCCCGGTTTTGGTCTGGCGCAATGCGACCCGCATTCGTTTGATTCAGGCATTTCGACATGTGCATGGCGCACCGGACACTGAATTGCTGGAAGGTGAGCCATTGATCTGCGACGGGATCGAACTGCCCTTGAAGCATCGAAAGAAGCGCCTGGACCTTGAGGCGCGCGGGCTGATCAAAGGGGCGCAGGTTGTTTATCTGGGGCCGGGTCGCAAGCCGGGTTTTTCGCGCCTGCATGTCATGGGGGCCGAAGACCCGCAGGTCAGCGCGGCCTCGATCGTTAAAATCGAAATGCCGGATGAGGAAGAGCCGTTCATCCCCTATGCCGCCCGCATGGGCGCGACCTTTCTGCATGGGGCGGCCGTGACTATCCACAAGGCGCAGGGGTCGCAATGGGACACAGTGCAGGTCTTTGCACCGGATATCTATGCCGCCGCTCGGATGGGCCGGACTGAGGCCGGGCAGCCTTTGTGGAAACGTCTGGCTTATGTGGCGATCACGCGCGCGCAAGAGCGGTTGATCTGGGTCGTGCGCAATCGTCTGGCAAAGCCGACCTATCCGTTACGCATTGATGACTTGCGGGCGGTTCCGGCGGCCTCGCTGACATTGGAGGCGGAAGAGACATGAAGACGATCATCGTAACCGGCGCAAGCTCGGGCATAGGGCGCGCCACAGCCGAGCTGTTTCTGAACAACGGCTGGACAGTCGGCCTGTTGGCCCGTAGCGCCGAAAAGCTGAGTGAAATAGCGCAACAACATTCCAAGGCGATCGCGCTGGCGGCAGATGTGACGGATCCGGTCGCGGTCGCGCGGGCTTTTCGGACGTTTTCGAACCGGGCAGACAGGCTGGATGTCTTGTTCAACAACGCGGGCATCTTTGCCCCCGGTGGTACAATTGATGAGATCGCGTTGGACGACTGGTACCAAAGCGTCAACGTGAACTTGAACGGCATGTTCCTGTGCGCTCGCGAAGCCTTTCGGATCATGCGACACCAGTCGCCGCAAGGCGGCCGGATCATCAACAACGGGTCGATTGCCGCTTATGTCCCCAGGGCGAATTCGGTGCATTATTCGGCGACCAAACACGCGATCACGGGGCTGACACGCAGCCTGTCGCTGGATGGGCGCGACTTTGGCATTGCCTGCGGTCAAATCGACATCGGCAACGCGCGAACGCAGATGGTGCAGGGACTGGTCGACAGCGCCGTTGCTGCGGGGCAGCAGCCGGATTCCACGATGGATGTTGAGGATGCAGCCCGGTCCGTGCTGCACATGGCGTCTTTGCCGCCCGAAGCGAATGTGCAGTTCATGACGGTAATGGCCACGACGATGCCCTATATCGGGCGCGGCTAGATCAGTTTTCGCGCAGCAGGCGGAAGGCCGTGGAGGCGCCCCAACCAGCGGCAATAGCGATGACCAGCGACATAAGCCCGTACCACACCGGTTGTTGGCGGGACATGTTGTAGAGGAACCGCTCTAACCCAACCTTGCGCACGTCAATCGTTGTTTCGAACTCAGAGATCACTTCGCGACCTCGGGTCAGGAAGATTCGCGCGGCATAGTCGCCCTCAGTCAGGTCAGCGGGCATGGCGATCGAGGTTCTGAACAAGGTTTGCTCATCCACCGCCACGGTGTTTTCGCGGATCGAATAGAGGCCTTCATCCTCGCGAATACGCACTACGGCATCCGCAAAATCCTGCGCGCCCTTGATGTGCATAGCGGCTCCGACCGAGCGGATGGCTCGTTCGATCGAGACGCGGTATCTCAGATCCTCGGTATCCGATAGGATTTCCTTCAGTGGCCCGCTTGTGGCCACGGCGTAAAAGCTGGGGGCGAGGTCGACCAGAACGCTGTCGGTGTTGACCCAGATGCCCAGCTTACGCTCTTTCCGCCGGACAGTTACGGGGCTGGACGGCCCGGCCACGGCGACGATCACCTCAAGCGGAGGGCCGTCCGGGATCGGTGTTTCGCGTTTGACGGCACCAAAAATCAGTATCTCGGACCCGTCGAAGGTTGCAGTGATTGCAACGCGGTCCTGGCTGAGGCCAAGCACTACGGATTCTTCTTCGGCCAAAGCCGGAGTGGTGCAGAGGGCAAGTAACAGGATCAGCCGTTTCAGCATGATCAATGCCCCCCTTCCGCGCCAAGCGAATACAGCTCGGACGGTTCCAGTAGCAGGTCCAGCGCCAGTTTACCGCACACCACCAAAACCAGCGCGGCCAGCAGAACCCGAAGCTGCTCAGCCGGCATACGCGCGCCAATCACGGTCCCGATCTGCGCCCCGACAACACCGCCCACTAGCAGTAGGACAGCCAGCACGATATCGACCGTGTAGTTCGTGGTTGCGTGCAACATCGTGGTGAAGGCCGTGACGAAGATGATTTGGAACAGCGAGGTGCCAACAACCACCTTTGTCGGCATTCCCAGCAGATAGATCATCGCGGGCACCATGATGAACCCGCCGCCCACGCCCATGATGGCGGACAAAACGCCCACGCACAGGCCGACCAGAACCGGCGGAATAACCGAGATATAAAGGCCGGACGTGCGAAAGCGCATCTTGAACGGCATCGCGTGGACCCAGCCGCGCTGACGGCGCGCTGCGGGCGCGGCCCCGCCTTTTTTAGACTTGCGCAGCGCATTCAGGCTTTCGATAAACATCAGGCTGCCGACTACGCCCAGAAATACGACGTAGCACAGTGTGACCAGCAGATCGACCTGACCGAGGCTTTTGAGGTAGTTGAATACCACCACCCCAAGGGCCGCGCCCATTAAGCCCCCCGTCAGCAAAACAGTCCCCATTTTGAGGTCGACGGTCTTTCGCCTGAAATGAGCCAACACCCCGGAAAAGGACGAGGCGACGATCTGGTTTGCTTCGGTCGCCACTGCGACAGCTGGGGGGATGCCTATGAAGAACAGCAGCGGCGTCATCAGAAACCCGCCACCGACACCGAACATGCCGGATAGAATCCCGACCATGCCCCCGAGTCCCAGCAGCAGAAAGGCGTTGACGGAAACTTCGGCAATGGGAAGGTAAATCTGCATGATAAACTAGTACTTGAGGCCAGATGCGCCGTTCAACGCCGCAAAGCTCGTTTCAACAGAAAATGACGGAAGCCGGTTGTGACCCGCTAAGGCAATCCGCAGAAACCCGGCCACAGTGGGCTTTTTTCCAAGGACAGCTATCACAGGAAACACTCGCATACCTCTTTAGAGCGGGTGCGGCATGTAAAATCAACTCTACATGCCGCTCTGCAGCAAAAAGGACTGAAAGGAATCCTGAAACTGGACCTATCAGCGCTCTTTCACGTAGGGTTCGCCACCCGCGCGGGGCGGTACAGCCTTGCCGACGAACCCGGCCAGAATGACCACGGTCAGGATATAAGGCAGCGCGTCCATGACCTGTACAGGGATGATGACACCGCCAAGGTCGATATTCTGGAACCGCAGCGCAATTGCCTGAAGCAGGCCGAATAGCAGACAGGCACCCATCGCGTGCCAGGGCCGCCACTTGGCAAAGATCAGCGCGGCTAGTGCGATGAACCCGCGACCGGCGGTCATTTCTTTGACGAAGCCGGCTTGCAGGGCGGTCGCCAGATAGGCGCCCGCGATCCCGCACAGAACACCGCAAATGGCCACGGCAGCAAAGCGCAGTCCCACGACCGAGACCCCGGCCGTATCAACGGCGGCCGGGTTTTCGCCCACGGCCCGCAAACGCAGGCCAAAACGGGTGCGGTACAGAATCCACCACGTCAGCGGCACCATCAGGAAAGCGACGTAGACGAGGATCGAGTGCCCTGAAAGTAACTCGGAATATATTGGCCCAATGATAGGCACACTGCTCAACGCGTCGGCAAAGGGGAAGTTGATCGGCTCGAACCGGCCCCCGCCGAAAAGGGACGGGGTTCGCCCGCCCTGCTGGAACCAACTTTGTGCGACCAGAACTGTCATCCCCGAGGCTAGGAAGTTGATCGCCACGCCCGAGATCAGCTGATTGCCCCGGAACGTGATCGAAGCAACGCCATGCAGGGCCGACAGGATCAGTGAAGCCCCGATCCCAGCCAGAAGGCCCAGCCAGACCGAGCCGGTCACAGCGGCCACGGCGGCCGAGAAGAAGGCGGACATGAGCATCTTGCCCTCAAGCCCGATGTCAAAGATGCCCGCGCGTTCCGAATAGAGCCCCGCCAGACAGGCCAGCAGCAGCGGCGTTGCCAGTCGAATTGTCGAATCGAGGACTTGGATAAGAGTTACGAAGGCCTCCATCACTGCGCTCCTTTCCGCAGGCTCAGGAACAGCTTTTCAAGCGGCATCCGTACCATGTTGTCCAACGCTCCGGTGAACAGGATCACAAGCGCCTGAATCACCACGATCAGCTCACGCGGGATCGAGGTCCACAGCGCAAGTTCTGCACCGCCCTGATAGAGAAACCCGAACAGGATCGCGGCAAGGAACACCCCGAACGGGTGCGACCGCCCCATCAGCGCCACGGCGATGCCGATGAAACCTGCGCCCTCGGTCGAGTTCAGGACCAGACGCTCTGCCTCGCCCATGACGTTGTTGATGGCCATCATTCCGGCCAATCCGCCCGAGACCAGCATGGCGATGATGGTAATGCGCACCGGGGAAATCCCGGCATAGACGGCCCCGGTTTCCGAATGGCCATAGGCGCGGATTTCATAACCTAGCCGCGTGCGCCAGATCAGCGCCCAGACCGCGACACAGGCCAGCAAGGCCACGAAGAACGAGATATTCGCGGGCGCGCCCCGGAACAGAGCATTCTCGGCGGTTGAGAACATGGACTGGAATGTTGGCAGATGCACCGCTTCGGGGAAACGCGCGGTTGCCGGGTCTTGCGAGCCCTGCGGGCGCATCACGTTGACCAGCATATAGTTCAGGAAAGCTGCCGCGATGAAGTTGAACATGATCGTGGTGATTACGATGTGGCTGCCGCGCTTGGCTTGCAGGTAGGCGGGGATTGCCGCCCACATGGCACCGAACAGGGCGGATCCGACACAGGCGGCCAGCAGGGCAATACTCCAGTGTGGCCAGTCAATGTAGAGGCACACCATGGCGACGCCCAAACCGCCCAGCATGGCCTGACCTTCACCGCCGATGTTGAACAGACGCGCGTGAAATGCCACGGCTACGGCCAGACCAGTGAACATGAAATTGGTCGCGTAATATAGCGTATAGCCCCAGCCATAGGTCGACCCCAGCGCGCCGGTGACCATCAGGTTCACGGCCTCGATAGGGTTTTCACCTATGGCGAGGATCACCAGCGCCGAGAGGATTGCGGCCAGTACCAGACTGATCAGCGGGATCAGAACGACATCGGCCCATTTGGGCATTTTATCCATGCTTCACGCGGCCTTTCCCGCAACACCGGCCATCAGCAGGCCCAGCTCTTTTTCATCCGTCTCATGGGGCAGGCGTTCGCCCATGATATGTCCGTCAAACATCACCGCAATCCGGTCGGACAGCGAGAAGATCTCTTCCAGCTCGACCGAGACCAGCAAGATCGCCTTGCCCTGATCGCGCAGAGCGACGATCTGTTTGTGAATGAACTCGATCGCGCCAATATCCACGCCGCGGGTGGGTTGACCGACGAGCAACAGATCGGGGTTCCGCTCGATCTCGCGCGCGACGACGATCTTTTGCTGGTTCCCGCCCGAGAAGTTCTTGGCCGCAAGCCAGCCATCGGGCGGGCGGACGTCGAACTTTTCCATCTTGGCCTCTGTATCAGCGCGCAGGGCGGAGTTGTCCATGAACAGCCCCCGCTTGTAGGCCGGGTCGCGGTGATAGCCGAAGGCCACGTTCTCCCACGCGTGAAAGTCCATGATCAGACCTTCGCGCTGGCGGTCCTCGGGTACATGCGCAATGCCTTGCGCACGGCGGGTTTGACCATCCGAGCCCGCCCCGCTTAGCACCAAGGGCGCGCCGTTCAGGCGGATCGTGCCCTGACCCGGACGCATCCCGCCTAGAACCTCAAGCAGTTCAGACTGACCATTTCCGGCAACCCCAGCTATCCCCACGATTTCACCCGCGCGGACGGTCAGGTCGATGCCTTTGACCCGCTCGACACCCGCACCATCGGTGACACTCAGATTTTCAATCTCAAGCACGGGCTGGCCGGGTTTTGCGGGCAGTTTATCAACCTGCAACAGCACTTTGCGCCCAACCATAAGCTCGGCCAGTTCCTGCGGGTTGGTATCGGCGGTTTTGACTGTGGCCGTCATCTCACCACGCCGCATGACCGAGACGGTGTCGGTGTTTTCCATGATCTCGCGCAGCTTGTGGGTGATCACGATGATCGTCTTGCCCTCGGACCGCAGCCGGTCGAGGATGCGGAACAGCTGATCGGCCTCGGCCGGGGTCAGAACCCCGGTGGGTTCGTCCAGAATCAGAATTTCGGCCTTGCGATACAGTGCTTTGAGAATTTCGACACGCTGCTGCATGCCCACGCCGATCTCGTCGATACGCTTGTCGGGGTCGACGAACAGCTCGTATTCTTCTTCCAGCGCTTTCAGTTCTTTACGCGCTTTGGACAGCGAGGGGGCCAGCAGCCCTCCGTCCTCGGCGCCCAGAACGATGTTTTCCAGAACGGTGAAGTTTTCCACTAGCTTGAAATGCTGGAACACCATCCCGATGCCCGCTGCAATCGCGGCTTGGCTGTCCGGGATGTCGGTCTTGGTACCGTTGATCCAGATCTCGCCCTTATCGGCCTTGTAAAAGCCGTAGAGGATGCTCATCAGCGTGGATTTGCCCGCGCCGTTTTCGCCGATGATCCCATGGATCGTACCGGGAGTGACGCTGATCGAGATATCTTTGTTGGCCTGAACCGGCCCAAAGGCTTTGGAAATGCCCTTAAGCTCAATGGCGGGGACGCTCATGTCTTGTCCTCAGATTGCCGAAAAGGCCGCATGGCGCGCGGCAGGGTAGGAGGCCGGGCGGAGGCTAAACCCCCGCCCGCGCGATATCAGAACTGCAGTGCGGGGCAGCTGTCGTTCTCGTAATAGCTGGTCACCGTGACATTGCCGTCAATGATGTCCTGACGCGCCTTGTCGACCGCGCCTTTCATCTCGTCCGAGACCAGCGACGCGTTGTTGTCGTCCATGGCAACGCCTACGCCTTCTTCGGCCAGACCCATGGCGAAGACGCCGGTTTCAAGGTTCTCACCCGCTTTCATCGCGTCATAAACGGCGACGTCCACGCGTTTCAGCATCGAAGTCAGTACCTTACCCGGATGCAGGTGGTTCTGGTTGCTGTCCACGCCGATCGACAGAATGCCTTCGTCGGCAGCGGTTTGCAGAACACCCACGCCGGTGCCGCCTGCGGCTGCGTAGATCACGTCAGCACCCTGGCTGATCTGCGCCTTGGTCAGTTCCGAGCCCTTCACCGGGTCGTTCCAGGCTGCAGGGGTGGTGCCGGTCATGTTGGCAACAACTTCAATGTCAGGGTTCACAGCTTTGGCACCTTGGGCATAGCCGCAGCCAAAGTGACGGATCAGCGGGATGTCCATGCCGCCAATGAAACCAACGGTGCCAGATTCAGACGCCATCGCTGCCATCATGCCAACCAAATACGAGCCCTCATGCTCGGCAAAGCCGATCTGACGCACGTTGGGCGCGTCCAGCCAGTTCACGTCAACTGCGACGAATTTGGTGTCGGGATAGTCGCCCGCAACAGCCGACAGCGGATCGGCCATGGCAAAGCCCATGGTGATGATCGGGTTCAGACCGGCCTCGGCAAAGCGGCGCAGAGCTTGTTCGCGCTGGGCTTCGGATTGCAGTTCGATCTCGCGATAGCTGCCACCGGTTTCATCGGCCCAACGCTGCGCGCCATTATGGGCGGCCTCGTTGAACGATTTGTCAAACTTACCACCCAGGTCGAAGATCAGGGCCGGTTCAGCGAGGGCCGCACCTGCGGTCAGTGCGACGGCCGCGGCGGCGCCCATCAAGGATTTCATCAGGGTCATTTGTTACTCCCGTTGTTATTGTCGGTCGGGGCCAAGATAGCCCCGTTCACCCACTAAGAGCGAGCATATCTGTTGTGATGGCGGGAATTAAGGCCGTTTGCAACAGCCGGGGTCAACTGATTTTTGACCAACTGGTCGAAAAAAATTTGATACGTCGTTCAGGTCAAGTCACATTCCATCACAACGGCGTCAATTTTCTGATTGTTTTCGCGCACATAGTAGCCCCGTCGCAATCCGCAGGGGCGATAGCCGCAGGTTTCATACAGGGAAATTGCCGCAGCATTGTCTTGCGCCACTTCCAGAAAAGCTCGCCTCGCGCCCAAAGTTTTTGCCAAAGCGTGCCATTCTTCCATCCGCGCCCGCGCCAACCCCTGACGCTGCATCTGGGGGCAGGTCGCTATTGTCAGCAGTTCGGCCTCGTCTGCGATGACCTGAATCAGTGCGAAAGAGTGTTCGTTTCCAACCACATGGGTAAAGTGATTCTGTAGAAGGTCGTTGAATTCGGCCTCGGTCCACGGTCGCGACTGCGTGAAGGCCGCCGCGTGGGTGCCGGCCAACGCGCGGGGGGTCATTCGTCCAGCAGGACCGGAGGCAGGTCCTTGGACGGAGCGGCGTCTGCAGCCCGCGCATAAAGCGGGGCCGGAGGGCCGTCATTGCTCTGCCATCTCTGTCGGGTCACATGCGCGATGCCGCGGACCTGCAATTCAGCGTTGTCATTGAAATTCAACGGGCCGAGTGATTCTGCCTGATCAAGCGGGATCAGAGCGGGCGAGTGACCAGCAGGCGCAACATAGACTTGATCGCGGGGCGCGCGAATGGCGGGAACCGCGTCTTCTGCGCCATCGGCAAGCGCATCGAACCCCGAGACTCCGACCGCAGGGATGCCCAAACCCAATACAAGGCCACGTGCAGCGGATACCGATATGCGGATGCCAGTGAAATTGCCCGGTCCGATGCCGACGCCGATGGCCGACAGATCCTGCCATGTGCAGTCTGCCTCAGCTAGCAATTCCTCAAGCAGGGGCATCAGACGTTCGGCCTGGCCACGTGTCATCTGTTCAACGCGGGTTGCGACGATCTGGTCCCCGTCTAACAAAGCGGCCGCGCAATGCGCGGCCGATGTGTCAAACGCCAGAATGATCGGATCAGACGGCAACAGGGCGTACCTCGGTCACTTCGGGGATGTAGTGACGCAGCAGGTTCTCGATCCCCATTTTCAGTGTCAGGGTCGAGGACGGGCAGTTCGCGCAAGCCCCCTGCATGTGCAGATAGACAACGCCGCGGTCAAATCCGTGGAAGGTGATGTCACCACCATCCTGAGCGACCGCAGGGCGCACACGACTGTCCAGCAGGTCCTTGATCTGGTTGACCACCTCGGCGTCTTCGCCGGTATGTTCTGCGTGGCCCGACTCTGTCGTGGCATCTGCCGCCATGACCGGCTGGCCGGATTGGTAGTGCTCCATCACCGCGCCAAGGATAGCGGGTTTGATATGGTCCCACTGCACGTCTTCCGATTTGGTGACGGTTACGAAATCATTGCCAAAGAACACGCCAGTTACACCGCTGACGGTGAAAATCCGGTTGGCCAGAGGTGATTTCTCTGCCGCGTCTGCCGATGGAAAGTCTGCAGTTCCTGCCTCCAGCACGGTCTGGCCGGGCAGGAATTTCAGGGTGGCGGGGTTCGGCGTGGATTCGGTCTGGATGAACATGGCGCGGCTCCGTTTCAGTTGTTCCTGATATGCGGGTCCATGCGCGGGAAGTCAAGATTTGGAACGGTTCTAAATTTCAGCCGCCAACTTTATCGCATCGTCCAGACGGTCATCGCCCCAGAACAACTCATCCCCAACCAGAAAACTGGGCGCACCGAATAGCCCCTTGGCCTGCGCGTTTTTGGACTGTTCGATCAGGGCCGCCTTGATCGCCGGGTCCTGTGCTTGGTCTATGAAACCCGCAGACAACCCAACCGCGCTCAAGCAACCGGCAAGTACGTCATCGTCGGCGATATTCTGACCGTCCGCAAACTCTGCGGAATAGACCGCCCGCACAAACTTGGCCTTTGGGGCCGCATCCTTAATCGCCAGTGTCAACCGCGCTGCTTTCAAACCGTTCTGAGGAAACATGCCGGGACGCTGGAACGGCAGCCCGCGTTGCGTTGTCAGCCGTTCCATATCCCGCCACATGTAGTCACCTTTGGCGGGATAGAGGTTGAAAGGCGAGTCGTTCCAACCTTGCGCAGCAAATATCGGCCCCAGCAGAAAGGGTTGCCAATCGACCTTAACGCCATGGCGACCTGCGGCGTCTTCGATCCGCATCGCGCTGAGGTAGGAATAGGTTGAGGCGAACTCGAACCAGAACTGAATGCTGAGCGTCATGGTTGACCCTTAGGTAATCGCTTCCAGCTTTTCCTTGCTCAGGTCACCCGGAACGATAGTGATCGGAATTGGCAGGCTGCCCGAGTTCTTGGTCAGTTGCGTGACCAGCGGGCCGGGCCCTTTCTTTTCGACACCTGCACCCAGAACGAGTACGCCAATCTCGGGGTCGGATTGCACGTGTTCGATGATCTGCGGCACGGGGTCGCCTTCGCGAATGGCCAATTCGGGGTCGACGCCCTGCTTGTCACGCATCCACTTTGCGAAAACCTCATAATGGGCGTGGATACGTTCACGGGCTTCTTCGCGCATCACTTCTGCCACGCCGATCCAGTGGTTGAACTCATCGGGGGGAATGACCGACAGGATCGTCACGCCACCGCCGGTATGCGCCGCGCGCATAGCTGCAAAACGCATTGCGTTCAGACATTCGCGGCTGTCATCCAATACCACCAGGAACTTACGCATGGGTGTCCTCATTCATTTCGGGCGATCATGCCCGACCTGATGCGCGCTGGCAACCGAAGCCTATCGCGAGCTGGCAGCCCAATCCCAATACAACTCGCGCGCACGACGGGCGATAGGCCCGACCTGATATTGCGTATCCTGCAGCGCCGTGACCGGGGTGATTTTGCTCATGTTGCCGGTCATGAAGACCTCATCAGCTTTGTGGAAATCCTCGAAACTCAGGATCGCTTCGTGCACGGTCACACCGTCTGCACGCAGGTTTTCGATATGGCGCGCGCGGGTGATTCCGGCCAGAAAGGTGCCGTTCGGGGTGGGGGTAAGCACCTCGCCATCCCGGACCATAAAGATGTTGGCGGTCGCGGTTTCAGCCACATGTCCCAACGCATCCGCGACCAGCGCGTTTGAGAAACCGTTGGACCGAACCTCTTGCAACATTCGCGCGTTGTTGGGGTAGAGACAGCCTGCCTTGGCGTTCACAACCGCCGACTCCAGAACCGGGCGACGGAAGCGCGTATAGCCCAGTGTCACCGACGCAGATTCGGGCGCCATTGGAATCTCTTCCAGGCAAATCGCGAAGCCCGTACTGTTCTCCAGTGGCACGATCGCCGTGCGGTCGCCGTCGATGCCCCAATACATCGGACGGATATAAACCGCTGCGTCCGGCGCATAACTTTCCAGCCCTTCGCGGATGATCTCGACCATCTGCTCGGTGGTCACAAACGGCGTCAGCATCAAAGCCTCGGCTGAGCGGTTCACGCGGGCACAGTGCGCCTCAAGATCTGGGACCAGACCGTCGAAATAGCGGGCTCCATCGAAGACGGACGACCCCAGCCAAGCGCCGTGATCGGCTGCCCGCATGATGGGCGCATCCCCGTCATGCCACTGACCTTCGAAATACGTGCGAATATTCTTGCCGACTGCCATTACGCCCTCCCAAGCTTTGCGGCAAACCTAGGAAGACGCCGCGGTAACGTCCAGAGCAATCAGCCCTGTTTTGCGCCAACCATGCCCACGATTTCGTAAGTTTGTTGCAGGATCGGGGCGGCAACAGCGCGCGCCTTTTCTGCCCCATTGGCCAGAATCCGGTCAATCTCGTCCTCTTCGCCCATCAGGCGGGCCATCTCGCCCGAAATCGGAGCCAGTTTCGACACGGCCAGTTCGGCCAGCATCGGTTTGAACTCGCCAAACTGCTTGCCGCCAACCTCGGCCAGAACCTGCTCGGCGGTCTGATCGCTGAGCGCCGCGTAGATATTGACCAGATTGCGCGCCTCAGGGCGTTCGGACAGGCCATCCACATCCGAAGGCAGAGCATCGGGGTCGGTCTTGGCCTTGCGGATTTTCTTGGCAATCGTGTCGGCGTCATCGCTCATGTTGATCCGCGTCATATCCGACGGGTCCGAGGACGACATCTTGCGCGACCCGTCCCGCAGGTTCATCACGCGCGGGGCGGGGCCGCCGATGACGGGTTCGGTCACCGGGAAGAACTCGACGCCATAGTCATGGTTGAACTTGATGGCGATGTCGCGGGTCAGTTCCAGATGCTGTTTCTGATCCTCACCCACCGGCACATGCGTCGCGTGATAGGTCAGAATATCCGCCGCCATCAGCGCCGGATAGGCAAACAGACCCAGTGAGGCATTCTGAGCATTCTTGCCGGCCTTATCCTTGAACTGCGTCATCCGCTGCATCCAACCCATCCGGGCGATACAGTTGAAAATCCAGGCCAGTTGCGTGTGCTCGGGCACTTGGCTTTGATTGAACAGGATGGATTTTTCCGGGTCCAGGCCAGCAGCGATAAAGCCTGCGCAAACCTCGCGGGTCTTTTCGCGCAGGCGGGTGGGGTCCTGCCAGACGGTGATCGCGTGCAGATCGACCATGCAATAGATGGTCTCAAAATCGTCGCCCTGCATATCCACGAACCGCTTGAGCGCACCCAGGTAGTTGCCAAGGTGCAGGTTCCCCGACGGCTGGATGCCGGAAAACACGCGCGGTGTGAACTGGGTGTCGGTCATCGAAGGGAACTCCCGTCTGGAAAAATCAGCCCCCGTCGCTTACCCATGAGGCAAAGGGACGTCAACAGCCGCGAAAGGCCAGCCCAATGAGCAGTGAGCATTATACACCCGCCGTGAACCCTTTGCCGCCCGTGGTGGTGGCGCTGGTCTTGTTCATTTTCGGGATCGAGGTGATCTTCATGCTGGGCGCGCGTGGTCTGGTCGGCGGACCAGGAGCGATTGGTTGGCGGCTGGATGCCTTGCAGCACTACGCGTTTTCGCCGGACATTTTCGATTGGATGATGAAAAACGGGCGCTGGCCGTTTGAACACCTGATCCGCTTTGTGACTTACCCGTTTGTCTCGGCCAATTTCACGCAGGCGGTCTTTGTCTGTGTTTTTGTTCTGGCCATGGGCAAGATGGTGGCCGAGGTTTTTGGCAGTGTTGCGATGCTTGTGATCTTTGTTGTCTCGGGCATTGGCGGTGCGCTGGTCTATGCACTGCTCTTGGACCCGCGCTATCCCTTGGTAGGAGGGTTCCCTCCGGTCTACGGCCTGATCGGCGCGTTCACGTGGATCTTGTGGCGCAAGCTGTCGCTCGTCGGTGAGAACCAGTCGCGCGCGTTCAGTCTGATCGCGGTTCTGATGGGCATCCAACTTGTGTTTGGCCTGCTTTTTGGCGGAACGCTGGATTGGGTGGCGGATCTGGGCGGGTTCGCTACAGGCTTTGCTCTGTCATTTGTGGTTGGTCCCGGCGGTTGGACAAGGATCATTGGGGGTATCCGCCGCGATTGATCAGGACCGCCGCAGTGCCTTTTTGAACTCGGTGATTTCAAAGGCGCGCAGAAGGTGGCCCAGCACAAAATACAACGCTGCCGCACCGATGATGAGGGCCAACAGTGCCACATAACGCCAGCCTGGCAGGTGAAATGCCCACCCGAACAGGGAAAGCGCGGCAAAAAGGCCAACGCCCATCCCAAGCGATGCGGCCACGATCCGCCATGCCCGGTGTTTGAACCGGTCATCAAAGCGCGCCTCCTCGCCCATGCGTCGCGCTCCTAGCGCGAGCAGTCCGACCATGGCCCACCCGGCGACCGAGGCCGCAATCGCAGGCGCAATCCAGCCCACCAGCGGATAAAGCCCAAAGGCCAGCCCCGCATTCACCACCATCGCCACCGCCGCATAGCGGAACGGAGATTTTGTGTCCTCGCGCGCGAAGAACAGCGGTTGCAACAGCTTTTGCAGCATGAAAGCCGGCAGGCCGATACCATAGATCGCCACGGCCAGCGCGGTGGCGGCGGTATCCTCGGCGGTGAATTGGCCACGCTCGAACAGGACCGAGACCAGAGGGATCGGCATGATCACAAAGGCCACGGTTGATGGAAGGGTCAGCAGCAGCGTGAACTCTCCGGCGCGGGAAAAGGCGTTGCGGGCACCGTCTTTGTCACCCGCACGCAGGCGGCGGGACAGGTCAGGCAGCAACACGATTCCAACGGCGATGCCCACCACACCCAAGGGCAGTTGATACAGCCGGTCCGCGGCAAACAACCAACTGACCGCGTTTTCGGTTTTTGAGGCCACAAGCTGCCCCACCACCAGATTGACCTGCGTCACCCCCATCGCCAGCGCGGCGGGGACGGCGATGCGGACCATACGCTTCATCTCGGGGCTGAGTTTCGGCAGGCCGGGGCGGATGCGGATACCCGCGCGCTCGGTCGCGACCCAGACCAGCGCAAGCTGCGCCACACCGGCCAAGGGGATGATGGCGATCAGCCAGCGGATGACTTCGCCGCCCGACAGGGCTCCGGCGATCATGGCGGTGCAGGCAAAGATGTTCAGCAGAACGGGCGCTGCGGCAGCGGCCGCAAAGCGGCCCGTGGCGTTCAGAACGCCCGAAAACAGTGCGGCCAGTGACATGAACAGGATGTAGGGAAAAACTACGTAACCATAATCCACGGCCAGATCGAACCGGTCGTCGCCATAGAACCCTTCGGCGGTTATCCAGACCAGTGCGGGCATGAACACCATCGCCAGCCCAACCAGCGCTAAAACGGCCACGGCCAGCAGGTTGAAGGCATCCTGTGCGAATCCTTCGGCGTTCTCGTCCCCTTCCAGCCGTTTGGAAAACATCGGCACGAAGGCCGCGTTGAACGCACCTTCGGCAAAGAAGCGGCGGAACATGTTGGGCAGGCGGAAGGCGGCCACAAAGGCGTCCATCACCGGGCCCGGCCCGATAAAAGCCGTCAGCAGGATTTCCCGCAGAAACCCCAATATCCGACTGGCCAGGGTCCAGAACCCGACCGTGAACAGGCCCGAGAACAGCCGGATCTGCTTCATGATTCCGCGCGCTCGGCGCCCTCGGTGATGGCTTTGCGCAGCTTGGCCTCAAGCCCACGCTGCTTGCTTTCGGAGTGGTATTTCAGCCCGAACATATCCTTGACATAGAACGTGTCCACCACCTGCTCGCCATAGGTCGCGATCACCGCGTTGGCGACATAAACATTGGCTGCGGCCAGCGTGCGCGCCAGATCATAGAGCAGACCGGGGCGGTCGCGGGTATCGACCTCGATAATCGTATAGATTTCAGACCCGTCATTGTCGAAGATGATATGTGTCGGCACGTTAAAGGCGCGTTCGCGTTTCTTGATCTTGTCGCGCGATTTCAGCGCGTCGCGCGCCACAACTTCGCCCTTTAGCGTTTTGTGTATCATCTGCGTCAGGCGTGGCAGGCGGCTGGCTTCGAATGGGCGGCCATCTGCGTCCTGTATCCAGAATGCATCCGTGACATAACCATCCTTGGTCGTATAGCTGCGCGCGTCGACCACGTTCGCCCCAACCAGCGCCAAGGCCCCCGCAATCCGTGCAAAGATGCCCGGATGGTCGCCCATGGCGAAACAGGCGCGGGTGGCGTCGCGGTCCTCGTCCGGTTGCAGGCGAATCTCCATCGCGCCCGCGTCGCCACTGCGGTCAAGTGCCTGCAGCATCTCCGCGAATTCCACATGGGTCGAGAGGTTGAGCCCCTGCCAATACGGGTCGTAATGCCGCCCGGTCTCGGTCTTGAGGTCGGCCTTGGACCAATCGGCCAATTCGGCGCGTAGGGTCTTTTTCGCCTCAGCCCCGCGATTGGCACGGTTGAGGTCTTCCATCCCGGTCTCAAGCGCGCGTTTGGTTTCCGCGTGCAGTGCGCGCAACAGGGTGGCCTTCCAGTTGTTCCAGGTATCCGGACCGACGCCGCGAATGTCACAGACCGTCAGGACAGTCAGCAGGTCCAGCCGCTTGACCGTCTTCACCGCCTTAGCAAAGTCGCGCACTGTGCGCGGGTCGGAAATATCGCGCTTCTGCGCCATGTCGGACATCAGCAAATGATAGCGCACCAGCCATTCGACCGTTTCCGCGTCAGCCTTGTTCAACCCAAGCCGAGGTGCAATTTTGCGGGCCAACTGTGCGCCGAGGATCGAGTGATCTTCGGGCCGCCCCTTGGCAATATCGTGGATCAGCAGGGCGACATACAGAACCTTGCGGTTCACCCCCTTTTTCAGAATCGAAGAGGCCAGCGGTAGTGACTCGATCAACTCGCCCCGTTCGATCTGGGCGAGGTTCACGATGCACTGGATGGTGTGCTCGTCCACCGTGTAGCTGTGATACATGTTGAACTGCATCATCGCGACGATGTGCTCGAATTCCGGGATAAAGGCCGACAGGACCCCCAACTCGTTCATCCGGCGCAGGGCGCGTTCTGGATTGCCATGTTTCAGCATCAGATCAAGGAAGATGCGCTGGGCTTCCTTGTCCTCGCGCATGTCGTCGTCGATCAGGTTCAGATTGGCTGTTACCAAGCGCATCGCATCCGGGTGAATCAGCATCCCCGTGCGCAACCCTTCTTCGAACAGGCGCAGCAGGTTCAGCTTATCGGCCAGAAACGTCTCGGCGTTGGCCACATCCAGACGTCCATGCACCACCTTGTAACCTGGTTTGGCCTTTGGACGGCGACGGAATATCCGCTCAAGCAGAGGCGCTCCCTTCATATGGGTGGCTTCCAACTTAGTCAGGAAGATGCGGGTCAGCTCACCCACCTTCGTCGCTTCGCGGAAATAGCGCTGCATGAACACCTCGACCGCGCGTCGTCCGGCGCGATCCTCGTATCCCATGCGCTCGGCCACCTCGACCTGCATGTCAAAGGTCAGTTGTTCGGTTGCGCGCCCAGTGACCAGATGCAGGTGCGAGCGCACGGCCCACAGGAAATCTTCGGCCTGAACGAATGTGTTGAACTCATCAGGTGTGAACAGGCCAAGTGGCACCAGTTCGGCCACGTCCTGCACGCCATAAATGTACTTGGCGATCCAATAGAGCGATTGGAGATCACGCAGCCCGCCTTTGCCCTCTTTGACATTGGGCTCGACCATATAGCGCTGGCCTTGCTTCTGGTGGCGTTCGTCACGCTCTTGCAGTTTGGCTTCGATAAAGGCCCGTTCGCTGCCTTTGAACAGCTCATCCCGCAAGCGGGTGTTCAGTTCATCTGACAATGTTGTTTCACCAGCCAGATAGCGCTGTTCCAGCATCGCCGTTCGGATGGTGAAATCCTCGGCCCCCAGCCGCAGGCAATCCTTGATCGTGCGCGAGGAATGCCCGACCTTCAGCCGCAGATCCCACAGGATATACAGCATGGATTCGATAACACTCTCGGCCCAGGCGGTGATCTTGTAGGGGGTCAGAAACAGCAGATCGACATCCGATGACGGGGCCATTTCACCCCGGCCATAGCCGCCCACTGCCAGAACCGCGATCCTTTCGCCCTGCGTTGGCGTCGCCAGAGGGTGCAGATCCTGGCTGGCCACCTGCATCGCCGTACAGACCAGCCCATCGGTCAGATAGGTGTAGGAATGGGTTAAAGGGCGCGCGTCGAACGGACGCTGGGCAAAGGCGTCGGCAATGGCCTGACGCCCAGCCTTTTGCGCAGCACGCAGGACGCGCACAGTCTCGGATCGCCGCGCGCTGTTGTCTGCGGTGTTTTCAAAGGCCTCCGAAAGATCGGCCATGACGGCGGCACTGTCGAAAATATCTTCGGCCGGGCAAATCAGCTCACCCTTGGGGGTCAGCGTCAGGGCCGGTCGATCAGAAACCGGCGCCAGAGAAGCTTTGTGGGGCAGGGTCAATCACTACTACCTGTTTATTCTGGATCGTGGCGACTGCCAGACCTCGTTCATTGGTGCCATCGGGGCGCAGGCGGAAGATGCCGCCGACACCTTGGAAACCGGCATTCTGGGTCAGGGCCGAAGCTGTCAGCGCGTCTGCTTTCCCCTGGCTGACTAGAGCGCCGATCGCGGCAATACCATCATAGGCCAACCCGCTGATCGGATGAGGTGCTTCGCCATAGGTGTTGTTATAACGCTGGCGGTAGGCTTGCGCCTTGGCAGGGTCGGGCAATGCGAACCAGCCCCCCTGCACACCCGGCAGCTCTAGTGTTTGTGCCGGGATGTCCCAGCGGGTCAGGCCAATATATTGCGTTATGGTCGGTGACACGCCTGCTTCGGGCAAAAGCTGCGACAGCAGCGGCAGAGCCCCCGCCGTAGTCGCTGTCAGGATGATCGAATCCGCGCCTGCGGCATCGACGGTTGCTTTGATCGTCGGCACCGAGTTGATCACGCCCTGTTGCGACCGGTCATAGCCGACCGTGCCCGCATTATTCACCCGGCTGGTGCTCAGCGCGCGGGCAATTGCGGATTGGCCCAACTGGCCCGCGGCATCGTTGGAATGTACGATGACCATTCCGTTCTTGCCTTGCGATCCAGCGAAATTGACCAGCCTGTTGGCCGTGTTGTCAAAAGTCGGACCCAGAACAAAAACATTGCCACCTGCAATGCTTGTGTTGTTTGAGAAGGAGAGGACATTGACGTTGTTGTTCAAAACCGCCAGACCGGCCGAGTTTGCGGCCTGCGCATAAACCGGCCCCAGGATGATTTTGGCCCCCTCGGCAACCGCACGTTGCGCCGCAGCCGAGGCTGTGCCCGAGTTGCCTTGCGTGTCATAGACCCTCAGATCAATTTGCACATTCTGCAAGTCCGCCATGGCCAGGCGGGCCGCGTTTTCCAGGCTACGGGCCAGCGCTGCGTCACCCGAATTCGCTGAACCTGCTGGAACCAGCAGGGCCACGGGAACAGGTTTGGACGTGTTGATCGACGGGCCACCACCGGTTCCGCCGGGGACGCAGGCGGTCAAAAGCGCCGCGGTTGCCAATGCGATGGCGGATTTCGCCAGTTTGCGAACGGGCTTGCAAACGCTAAACATCTAAAAGAAAACTCCCTGTCCCAGCGGCTTGATGCTCCGCCATTCTGTTAGGCCGCGATAATAAACGTCACGCTGTGAGGGTCCAGCTTTGAATCACCAAAAAGTCAGATTGGGCCCGGGCCTGTATTTTGTTGCCACTCCGATCGGCACGGCGCGCGACATTACGCTCAGGGCACTGGACGTGTTGGCCTCGGCAGATGTGATCGCGGCTGAAGACACCCGCAGCCTGCGCCGGTTGATGGAGATACACGGTGTTCCGCTGGAAGGCCGTCGTATTCTGGCCTATCACGATCACAGCGGCGCTGGCGCGCGACAGAAAATTCTGCAAGCTCTGGCGGATGGCAGCTCGGTGGCCTACGCGTCCGAAGCCGGGATGCCTTTGATTGCCGATCCGGGCTATGACCTTGGCCGCCAGGCGGCCGAAGCGGGGCACACCGTCACATGCGCCCCAGGTCCCTCGGCGGCTTTGATGGCGCTGACGCTTGCTGGCCTGCCCACGGATGCCTTCTTTTTCGCTGGATTCCTGCCCAACACGTCGAACGCGCGAAAGTCAAGGATCGAGGCGCTGCGCGATGTGCCGGGCACACTGATCTTCTACGAATCACCCAAGCGCGTTGCGGCCTGCCTGTCGGACTTGGCCGCAGTGTTGGGTAACACAAGACAAGCGGCAATGTGCCGGGAACTGACCAAGAAATTCGAGGAAGTGAAACGCGGAACTCTGGCCGAGTTGGCCGCTGATTTAAGCGGACAGACTGTCAAAGGCGAAATTGTCCTGCTTGTGGATCGCGGGCATTCGGAAACTGTTAACGAATTGGACGTAGAACAGGCTTTGAAGGAAGCCTTGGAAACCCATTCGGTTCGGGATGCGGCAGATCTGGTGTCGGATATGTTCAAACTGCCCCGTCGCCCGATCTATCAAAAGGCTCTGAAGCTGGGAAAGAGATGACATGTCCGCACGCGCTGTTCGAAGTTCAGTTTCTTATCAGGCAGGCCAATCCGCTGAATTGCAGGTGGCTACGGACTATGAACGTCGCGGCTATTCCATCGCACATCGCCGTTGGCGCGGGGCCGGAGGGGAGATTGACCTGATCGCGCGGGATGGTGACTGCCTTGTGTTCATTGAAGTTAAGAAAAGCAGCAGTTTTGACCGAGCTGCGGCACGGATCAACCAGCGTCAGATGAAACGGATCTGCGCCTCTGCTTCACAGTTTTTGGAAAATGAACCCGCAGGACAACTGACGAATGTGCGCTTTGACGCAGCGCTGGTGGATGCAACTGGCGCAGTCAAAATCGTTGAAAACGCCTTTGGGCAAGCCTGACCCCCATTGAACCCTCGGGCTCGCTGGGCCATGTATCTGGCGTGAAACTGAGGGACACGCCATGAAAATCGCCTTTCAGATGGACCCAATCGGGGCCGTGGATATCAATGCAGACAGCTCATTCCGACTGGCCGAAGAGGCGCAGGCACGTGGGCATTCGCTGTTTTTCTACGGACCGGATCAGTTGGCGTATCAGGAAGGGCGCATAAAAGCACGCGGCCATGACATGACGGTGCAGCGTGTGGCAGGAAACCCGGCTGAACTGGGGCCTGAGCGTGAGGTTGATCTGGCTGATTTCGATGTGGTCTGGCTGCGGCAGGATCCACCGTTCGATATGCACTACATCACCTCGACGCATTTGTTAGACCGTTTGAAGGGCAAGGCGCTGGTGGTCAATGATCCGTTTTGGGTGCGCAATTACCCCGAAAAGCTGCTGGTGCTGGATTTCCCCGATCTGACGCCACCGACAACGATTGCGCGCGATCTGCAGACAATCAAAGCTTTCAAGGAAAAGCATGGCGATATCATCCTCAAGCCGCTTTATGGCAATGGTGGTGCGGGCGTGTTCCGGCTGGATGCCAACGACCGCAACCTGACTTCGTTGCATGAGTTGTTCACCGGTTTCTCGCGCGAGCCGCTGATTGTTCAGAAGTTCCTGCCCGATGTAAGCAACGGCGACAAACGTGTGATCCTTGTGGATGGTGAGCCGGTTGGCGCAATCAATCGCGTGCCAGCCAAGGGCGAGACGCGGTCGAACATGCATGTGGGCGGTCGCCCTGAAAAGATTGGCCTGTCCGACCGGGATTTGGAGATTTGCGCCGCCATTGGTCCTTTGCTGAAAGAAAAAGGCCAGATTTTCGTCGGCATCGACGTGATCGGAGATTACCTGACCGAGATCAACGTGACCTCGCCCACCGGCATTCAGGAGCTGGAACGGTTCGACGGTGTCAACATCGCTGAAAAGATCTGGCAGGCGATTGAAGCCAAGGTTTAAGACGCCGCCCGGGCGCTGATACGAAAGCTCAGCGCCTCGGCCACATGGGGGCGGCGGATATCCCGCGCGCCCTCAAGATCGGCAATGGTGCGCGCGACCCGCAGGATGCGGTGATAGGCGCGCGCCGACAGGCCGAACCGTTCGGCGGCTTTCAGCAACAGCTCTTTGCCTTCGGCGTCGGGGGCGGCGATTTCCTCCAGCAGCTTACCCTCCATATCCGCGTTCTGGCGGGGCTCCATGCCCTCGAACCGCTGAGCCTGCACGGCGCGTGCGGCTTCGACCCGTGCGGCAACGGTGGCGGAGCTGTCCCCAGAAGGCGGCAGGTCCAAATCGGTGAACCCGACCGGAGGCACCTCGATCCGCAAGTCGAACCGATCCATCAGCGGGCCAGAGATGCGGCCCAGATAATCCTCGCCACAGACCGGCGCGCGGGAACAGGCGCGGGCAGGGTCGGTCAGGTAGCCGCATTTGCAGGGGTTGGCGGCGGCCACCAGCATGAAGCGGCAGGGGTATTTCACATGGGCATTGGCGCGGGCCACCATGACCTCGCCCGTTTCAATCGGTTGGCGCAGGGTTTCCAGAACGGTGCGTGGAAATTCAGGGAATTCGTCCATGAACAGAACCCCGTTATGAGCCAAGGAAATCTCACCGGGTTTCGCGCCTCGACCACCGCCGACAATCGCAGCCATCGAGGCGGTGTGATGCGGTTCTCGGAATGGGCGGGTGCGGCTGATCCCGCCTTCGTCAAGCAATCCGCAGAGCGACTGGATCATAGAGGTTTCCAGTGCCTCGGATGGGGTCAGAGGCGGCAGAATTCCCGGCAGACGCGCGGCCAGCATCGATTTGCCCGACCCCGGTGTGCCGATCATGATCAGGTGATGCCGCCCGGCAGCGGCGATCTCTAACGCGCGTTTGGCTCGCTCTTGCCCTTTCACGTCGCGCAGGTCGCGGACGCTGGGCGCAAGGCAGACCTCGCCGGGTTGGGCGGCGGATAAAGGGGCCTGACCTGAGAAATGCCGCACCACATCGCCCAGTGATGTGGCCCCAATAACCTGTGTAGCATCGACCCAAGCCGCCTCGGCGCTGGAGGCTTTGGGGCACAGCAGCGCGCGATCTTCGGCGGCGGCGGTCATGGCGGCGGGCAGGGCGCCGACGACGGGTACGAGCGATCCGTCCAATGACAGCTCACCCAGCGAAACCGCGCCTTCGGCAGCATCGGGAGGGATTATTTCCAATGCAGACAGCAGCGCGACGGCGATGGGCAGGTCGAAATGGCTGCCCTCTTTCGGCAGGTCGGCGGGCGAAAGGTTGATAGTGATGCGTTTGGACGGCAGCGCGATGGCCATGGAACTGAGCGCGCTGCGCACCCGGTCGCGGGCCTCGGACACGGCCTTGTCGGGCAGGCCGACGATGGAAAAGGCGGGCAGGCCCGGCGAGACGGCGCATTGCACCTCGACCGGGCGGGCCTCGACCCCTTGGAAAGCGACGGTATGAGAGCGGGCGACCATGAACGACCTTTTGGGTTAACAGGTCGTTGCTGGCACGCAGGCGGTTTAGGAATCGTTAACGCCTGCGACCATGTCAGAGAATTTCGGCCAAGCGCCAGGGTCTGCGGCGGTTTTGTCACGGCAGAACGGGTTGCAGAAGCCCCAGATGCGGCCATCCAATTCAAGGAAATCCGTCACAGGGTCGCCGGAATAGGGGCAGGTGGCGTTGACCGAGGGGCCTGCATCCACGGCGCGGGCTGCGGGCGACCCGACTGGCCATGGCTGGGTGGCCAGATCCAATGCATAAGGGAAGGGGTTATAGGACACAGTCAATCCCATCGCGCGCCATTGGCGGACGGACAGGTCAGACAGCATTTCAAGGCAATAGGTTCGGTTTGCGTCCGAAACGGGCAGGCCATAGCCGATAATCCGCGCGGCCACGGGTGTGTAGAACACATCCGCAAGGGAATAGTCCCCAAACAGTGGGCCGCTGACCGCCCCGGATACGCTGCGAGCATGCGCCCAAAGGGTCTCGATCCGATCAAGGTCACGCAGTGTATCGGCCGATGGTTCAAACCCAGTCCAGCAATGGTGCAACTGCATCGGGCATTCGCCGCGCAAGGCGGTGAACCCGGCCACCAACTCGGCGCATAACCAGCGCGCGGTGGCGCGGGCGGCTGGATCTGCAGGCCACAATCGGGCCTCGGGGTGGCGTTCGGCCAGCGTTTCGGCCATGGCGAGGCTTTCGCCCACCACCGTTCCGTCGGGCAGGCGTAAGGCGGGCACCAAACGGGCGGGGGCGAGTGGCTTCATATCCTCGGCCATGGTGCCGGAATAGAGGCCGATCATATGGGCTTTGTAAGGCAGGCCGAACCGTTCTAGCATCAGCCAGCCGCGCATGGACCAGCTGGAAAACAGGCGGTCCCCGATAAACAGATCATAAGTCATGTGGACAGAATGGCGCGGCATGACGCGGCGGTAAATCAGTGATTTGTGCGCAGGTGCATCACGCCAGGTGATTGATCCGCCCGACCGACCAGCGATCCCCGTGATGAGTCAGTTCCGTGACCGAGAGGTTGTCGATCTTGTGGCTGAACGCCTCTTGCGCGGTCACGTCCAGCGCGCGCTGCACCTGCGTCAAGATCACGCCGAAATGCACCACCACGACCAGATCGTGCCCTGTATGATCGGCCATCAGCCGGTCGATCACGGCATCCACTCGTGCGCGCACCTCGTTCCAGCTTTCGCCATCCGGGGGGCGCACGTCGCCGGGATTGTCCCAATAAGCAAAGGCGAGGTCAGGGTCTTCGGCCTCAATCTCTCGGAACCCACGCAGCTCCCAAGTGCCGAAATTGATCTCGCGCAGGTCGGGGTGGTGGGGCAGGCGGGTGCGTATCCCCTGAATGGCCGAAGCCGTATCGGCGGCGCGGGACAGGTCGGACGAGATCACAACCGCATCAGACGGCAGATGGTCATGCAAGCGCTGGAGCGCCGCTGTGTCGCTGAGGTCAGCGGGCAGGTCGGACCAGCCGACCATGGTTTTCGCATGGGTCGGCCCATGGCGGACAAGGTGCAGCCGGGTCATGGAAGCTGCCCTTTCAAAACCAAGGGCAGGCCCACCGTGACCTGCACCACCAGATCGGCCTGCGCCGCCAGCGCGATGTTCAGCCTTCCCTGCGCCTCGCGGAACCTGCGGGAAAGGGCGTTGTCGGGGACAATGCCCTGGCCCACCTCGTTCGAGACGACGATGACCGGGGCCCGACATCCGGCCAGAGCATCCAAAAGGTCCGCCTGCGCCTGATCCAGATCGTTGTCAGCCAGTAGGTGATTGGTCAGCCACATGCTGGCGCAGTCGATCAGGCAAACTTGGCTTTTGTCCAGCGTGGCCAGCGACGGGCGCAGGTCCAGCGGGGCCTCAATGGTGGTCCAGCCATCGCCCCGCTGGGCGACATGCCGCTTCACCTTTTTGTGCATCTCGTCATCAAACACTTGTGATGTCGCCAGATAAATGCGGCTTTTTTCTGTTGAAACAGTAAGTTGTTCTGCAAATACAGACTTGCCCGAGGCAGCTCCGCCTATCACAAAGGTTAAATCCGGATACACTATTCTTACCTTCCATGTGATCCACCCGGTTTCGTTCTGCGTATCGACCATAGGTCGGCAAGGCAAGGCCGGGGTGCGCCTGCGAAAAGGGGAGGTTTCCATGGCACTGGATAACGCAAACGATTTTTCGATGTCACGGCAGGCAATGAAGGCCGAATTGCTGGACGCGGAGACCGAATTGAAATTGGCCTATGCGTGGCGTGACCACCGCGATGAAAAGGCGCTGCATCGGTTGATCACCGCATATATGCGGCTGGCGATCTCTATGGCGGCCAAGTTCAAACGCTATGGCGCGCCGATGAATGACTTGATTCAAGAGGCCGGTTTGGGCCTGATGAAAGCCGCCGACAAGTTCGACCCGGACCGGGGTGTGCGGTTCTCGACCTATGCGGTCTGGTGGATCAAAGCCAGCATTCAGGACTATGTGATGCGCAACTGGTCGATGGTGCGCACCGGGTCGACATCGTCGCAGAAGTCACTGTTTTTCAATATGCGCCGAGTGCAGGCTCGTCTGGAACGTGAAGCCGCGACTGAAGGAATGGAATTGGACAGGCACCAGCTTCATCAGATGATCGCTACCGAAATCGGTGTTCCTCTTCGTGATGTCGAAATGATGGAAGGTCGTTTGTCTGGATCAGATTTTTCGCTGAATGCGGTGCAATCTGCGGATGAGGATGGGCGCGAGTGGATCGACGCGCTGGAGGATGAGCGCGAGCAGGCCGCCGAAACCGTCGAGAACAGCCATGACACCGCGCAGTTGCGTGAATGGCTGGTAACTGCCATGCGATCCCTGAACGATCGTGAGCAGTTCATCGTGCGCGAACGCAAATTGCGCGAACCGGCGCGGACATTGGAAAGCCTGGGTCAGGAATTGGGTCTGTCGAAAGAGCGTGTGCGTCAGCTAGAAGCCGCCGCTTTCGTCAAAATGCGCAAGAACCTTGAAGCGCAATCGCGCGAGGTGCAACACTTCATCGCATGAGACAGTTTGCGATTCTGCTGTGTGCGCTTGTAGTTACAGCCGGTGTATGCCGGGCCGATGGACTGATTCCTGATGATGTTGCCGACGCAATGCGCGCGGCGGATGTAGTGATTTTGGGTGAAATCCACGACAACCCACAGCATCACATCGTCCAAAAAGAGGCGTTGGAGATCATCAACCCCTCGGCTGTGGTCTGGGAAATGGTCACCGAAGAGGGCGCGCAACGGCTGGCTCAGAAAGCTGCGACCAACCCCGAGGAATTGGACCGTATCCTGAAATGGGCCGAGATGGGGTGGCCGTCCCTCAGCATGTATTACCCGGTCTTTCAGGCTACCGATGCGCCGGTCTATGGGGCGATGGTTCCCCGTGCGGCGGCGCGCGCTGCAATGGAACGGGGTGCTGCCACGGCGCTGGGCGCGGATGCGGCGCGCTATGGGCTGACCGTGCCTCTTTCGGCTGCGGATCAGGCTGAACGCGAGGCAGATCAACTGGCGGCGCATTGCGATGCGCTCCCGCAAGAGGCGCTGCCTCAGATGGTGGCCATCCAACGTTTGCGCGACGCGGTTCTGACGCGTTCGATCTTGCGTGCCGATGACGAAACAGGCGGGCCGATTGCTGTGATCACCGGCAATGGGCATGCCCGCAAGGATCGCGGGATTCCGACGTTCACGTCCCGGCTGCGCCCTGGTTTGAAAGTCTTTGTGTTGGGGCAGTCCGAGGATGGCGCGATCTCAGGCGAGTTTGACGCGGTGATCGACAGCCCTTCGGTCGAACGCGAAGACCCCTGTCTGGCCTTTCAGACGCAGAATTAACCGCTGGAACTGTTTGGCCTGCTTGCCTAATGTCAGGGCCGACCGGGACGGGAAGGGCTGAACATGCTGGCATCGAAACGAATTCTGCTGATCATCGGCGGAGGTATCGCGGCCTATAAATCGCTGGATCTGATCCGACGCCTGCGCGAGCGCGGCGCGGCCGTGACCCCGGTTCTGACCCGCGCGGCTGAAGAATTCGTGACGCCTTTGTCCGTGTCTGCTTTGGCCGGAGAGAAGGTCTATCGCGATCTCTTCGATCTGACCGATGAGGCCGAGATGGGCCATATCCAACTCTCCCGCTCTGCCGATCTTGTAGTGGTTGCCCCGGCCACTGCCGATCTGATGGGCAAGATGTCCAGCGGGCTGGCCAACGACATGGCCTCGACCCTGTTGATGGCGACGGACACGCCGGTTCTTTGCGCGCCTGCGATGAATGTACGGATGTGGGATCACCCAGCGACGCAGCGCAATCTGGCGCAATTACAGGCGGATGGTGTCCGCTTTGTTGGCCCGAACGAGGGCGACATGGCCTGTGGCGAATACGGCCCAGGTCGTATGTCCGAGCCGCTTGAAATCGTTGCTGCGGTCGAGGCGCATCTGTGCGGCGGCCCCTTGCAGGGCAAGCGTATTCTGGTCACTTCGGGCCCCACCCATGAACCCATCGATCCGGTGCGCTATATCGCCAACCGGTCCTCGGGCGCGCAAGGAACGGCGGTGGCGAGGGCGCTCGCCGCGCTGGGGGCCGAGGTGGTGTTTGTCACCGGCCCGGCGGATGTGGCTCCGCCCCAAGGCGTACAGGTGGTTGCGGTCGAGACCGCGCAACAGATGTCGGATGCGGTGGACGCCGCCTTGCCCGTGGATGCGGGCGTGTTTGCGGCGGCTGTGGCGGATTGGCGGGTGGCCAGCGCCTCGGACCGGAAGCTGAAGAAAACCCGCGACGGCCTGCCCGCGCTGGAATTTGCGGAAAACCCCGACATTCTGAAACGCGTCTCGCATCTGGAAACGGGTCGCCCCGCGCTGGTCGTGGGCTTCGCCGCCGAGACCGATAGTGTGATCGAACACGCCACCGCGAAGCGCGCGCGTAAGGGGTGCGACTGGATTGTGGCCAATGATGTCAGTCCCGCCACCGGCATCATGGGCGGGTCCGAGAATGCGGTCACGTTGATTTCGGACGCAGGGGCCGAAAAATGGCCACGTATGAGCAAGGACGCTGTGGCCGAGCAGTTGGCGCGCAAGATCGCCGACGCGCTGACCGCGTGAGGGAAAGGAAACAAGATGGTTGCAATTCGCGTGATCCGCGAGGACGGCTCTGACCCCTCAGTACCGTTGCCGTCCTACGAAACCACTGGTGCGGCGGGCGCGGATGTTCGAGCCAACCTACCGGATGGAGCGTCGATAACGCTGGACCCCGGACAGCGCGCCTTGGTTCCCACCGGCCTGCGGATCGAAATCCCGAATGGCTATGAGGTGCAGGTGCGTCCAAGGTCCGGGCTGGCGTTGAAACATGGGATCACGCTACCCAACACGCCGGGTACGATCGACAGCGATTATCGCGGCCCGCTGGGTGTGATCGTGCTGAATGCCGGGCAGGAGGTGTTCGAGATCACCCACGGCGAACGCATTGCGCAGCTTGTCGTGGCCCCGGTCGTTCAGGCCACGTTTGAGTCTACCGATACACTCAGCGACACCGAACGCGGCGCGGGTGGGTTCGGCTCGACCGGGCGCGGCTGATGCTGTTGGTTTTCATTCTGGCTGCCGGGCTGTGGGGCGTTGGCTATCTGGCTGGCGTGTCGCGCACCGCGCGGATGACATCCGTCGGGGTGTTGCTGTTGGGCGTGATCACGGCGCAGCTGGTTCTACCGGACGGGCACCCCTTGCGTCAGGCGACTGGCGGCTCTGCGGCGATGTGGCTGATCCTGGCTGGTTTCGCGGTTCTGGTTCTGGTTTATGGAAGGGTGCTGAAAGCGTTACGCAACCGCGCGACGCCCACCACGAAGGAGTCCGCCATGCCATCCGACCAATTCTCTGAAACCGAGCTGGAACGTTATGCCCGCCATATCGTGTTGCGGGAACTGGGTGGGCCGGGTCAGAAAAAGATGAAACAGGCCCGTGTGCTGGTTATCGGTGCCGGGGGGCTGGGCGCGCCAGCGCTGCAATATCTGGCTGCCGCCGGGGTTGGGACCATCGGTGTTATCGACGATGACGAGGTCGAAAATGCCAATCTGCAACGTCAGGTCATACACCGCGACGCGGATATCGGGATGCCCAAGGTTTTCTCGGCGCAGCAGGCCATGCAGGCGCAAAACCCTAATGTGATCGTGCTGCCTTACCACCGCCGTCTGACTGATGAGATCGCGCAGGATTTGTTTGCCGATTTCGATCTGATCCTCGATGGCACTGACAATTTCGACACTCGCTATCTGGCCAACCGCACGGCGGTTGCGCTGGGCAAGCCGCTGATCTCGGGTGCTCTGTCGCAATGGGAAGGGCAGTTGAGCGTCTTTGATCCCGCCCATGATGCCCCTTGCTATCAGTGTATATTCCCAGAGGCTCCGGCCCCAGGGCTGGCGCCTTCCTGCGCCGAGGCTGGCGTGATTGGCCCTCTGCCCGGCGTTGTGGGCTCGATGATGGCGGTGGAAGCGATAAAGGTGATCACCGGGGCTGGGCAGGCTCTGCGCGGTGAGATGCTGATCTATGACGCGCTTTATGGGGAAAGCCGCAAGATCACCCTGTCGCGCCGCGCCGATTGTCCGATTTGCGGTAAGTGAGCGCGCGCACTGGATCATGCCCCCTTGTGTTCCTAGGTTGTGCTCAAAGGAGAGTTTCATGACCAACCCGATCCTGTCCGACTGGACCACACCGTTTGAAATCGCGCCCTTCGACACGATTGCCGACACCGATTTCGCGCCCGCGCTGGATGCGGCCTTGCAGGCGCATAACGCGCAGACCGCCGCCATCGCGGACAACCCCGACGCGCCCAGCTTTGCCAATACGGTTGAGGCGCTTGAGGCTGCGGGTGAGCAATTGGACAAGGTCCTGTCCGTCTTCTTCACTGTGGCCGGGGCTGACAGCAACCCGGCGCGAGAAGAGCTGCAGCGTGACTTCTCGCCCAAACTAGCGGCGCATTTCTCAGGCATTTCGTCGAACAAGGCGTTGTTTCAGCGGGTGGCCGATCTGTGGGCGCGCAAGGATGATCTGGGCCTGACGGACGAACAGGCGCGGGTGTTGATGTTGACCCATCGTGGCTTCGTTCGCGCAGGCGCGGCGCTGACCGGGGATGCAGACGCGCGGATGCAGGAAATCAAGGCGCGGCTGGCCTCGCTGGGTACATCCTTTACCCAGAACCTGCTGGCGGATGAGCGTGAGTGGTTCATGGACCTGTCCGAGGATGATCTGGAAGGTCTACCAGATTTCGTCGTGGATGCGGCCCGCGCTGCCGGGCAGGAAAAGGGTGTAGATGGTCCCGTTGTCACCCTGTCCCGCTCGATCATCGTCCCATTCCTGCAATTCTCGCCCCGCCGCGATCTGCGCGAGGTGGCTTATAAGGCCTGGACTGCGCGTGGCGCGAATGGGGGCAAGACGGATAACCGCGAAAATGCCGCCGAAATCCTCAGCCTTCGCGAAGAGCGCGCCAAGCTTCTGGGCTATGACAATTTCGCGGCCTACAAGCTGGAAACCGAGATGGCCCGCACGCCGGACAAGGTGCGTGACCTGCTGATGCAGGTCTGGGAACCCGCCAAGGCCCGCGCCGATGCGGACGCCGAGATTCTGACGCAGATGATGCAGGCGGATGGGGTCAATGGCCCACTGGCCGCGTGGGATTGGCGCTACTACGCCGAGAAACGCCGCAAGGCCGAGCATGATCTGGATGAGGCGGCGCTGAAACCCTACCTGCAGCTGGACCGGATGATCGAGGCCGCCTTTGCCTGTGCCAACCGCTTGTTCGGGTTGGAGTTCGGGCCGCTGGACGTGCCGCTCTACCACCCCGATTGCCGCGCTTGGGAGGTCACGCGCAATGGTCAGCATATCGCGGTGTTCATCGGGGATTACTTCGCGCGGGGCTCCAAGCGATCCGGCGCTTGGTGCAGCGCGATGCGGTCGCAGGCCAAGTTTCCCAAGGCGCAGGCTCCGGTCGTGATCAATGTCTGCAACTTTGCAAAGGCCGATCCGGCGCTGCTGTCTTATGATGACGCCCGGACGCTATTTCATGAATTCGGGCATGCGCTGCATCAGATGCTGTCGGATGTGACTTATGAAAGCATATCGGGTACGTCTGTCGCGCGCGATTTCGTAGAACTGCCCAGCCAGCTTTACGAACACTGGTTGGAAGTGCCCGAAGTTCTGGCCGAGTTCGCCACCCATGCCGAAACCGGCGCGCCGATGCCGCAAGACATGCTGGACAAGGTGCTAAAGGCCGCCAATTTCGATCAGGGGTATCAGACGGTCGAATATGTCGCCTCGGCGCTGGTCGATCTGGAATTCCACGATGGCGCGGCCCCCGCCGATCCGATGGCGAAACAGGCAAAGGTGCTGGAGGGTCTGGGAATGCCCCCGGCCATCGGAATGCGTCACGCCACCCCGCATTTCGCGCATGTGTTTGCCGGCGACGGCTATAGCTCGGGCTATTACAGCTATATGTGGTCCGAGGTCATGGACGCCGACGCCTTCGCCGCCTTTGAAGAGGCTGGAGGCGCATTTGACCCCGCCCGCGCCAAGGCGCTGGAGGAAAACATCCTGTCCACCGGTGGCTCGCGCGAGGCCGAAGACCTGTATCTGGCCTTCCGGGGCCGGTTGCCGGGGGTTGAGGCTTTGCTGAAAGGGCGCGGGCTAGTAGCCTAAAGCGCGGTCGACGAGGTGCAGGTAGGGTTCACCCGCCTCACCGCGTCGAATGTTTTCAACGATCACCTGCGCGGCTGTCACTGGCCGCGTTTCCGAGGCGATATGCGGCGTGACCGTCACGTTCGGATGCGCCCAATAAGGGTGGTCGATTGGCAAGGGTTCAACCCGGAACACGTCCAGCGTGGCGTGGCCGATTTGTCCGGCGTTCAGCGCATCCAGCAGAGCGCTGTCGTCGATGAGAGGGCCTCGGCCCGGATTGATCAGACATGCGCCCTTAGGCAGCAGGGCGAGTGTTTCCGCGTTCAACAGGTTCTCGGTCGCCGGTGTGTCGGGCAGCAGCAGAACGACGATTTCAGCTGTGGTCAGCGCCGCGCGTAGCCCGTCTTCGCCGTGGAGGCAGGTGACACCGGGGATGTCCTTGGGCGACCGACTCCAGCCCGTGACGTTGAAACCCAATACAGCAAGTGCCCGCGCGGATGCCTCGCCCAACATGCCAAGGCCCAGTATGCAGACGGTGCGTTCAGGGGCCAGCGGTGGGGCCTCGGGTATCCATGTGCCGTCCTGAACAGTGATATGGCGGTCCATTCCAAGATGGTATCGCAGCACGTGGCCGACCACCCATTCGGTCATGCCTTGCGTCAGGCCGAAATCCACCATTCTAGCGAGGGGAACGGTTAGGGTCGCGTTATCTGCGATGCTTTCGACCCCGGCCCACAGGCTGAGCACGGCCTTCAGCCGCGAATACGGCGTGAAGTCCAATAGCCCACCGTTTGGCGCATAGACCACGTAATCGACGTGATCCGGGTCCATCTGCGTTCCGATTGCCGCATCCACCCCCGCATTGGTCAAGCCGTCTGACAAGAGGGGTTCATACACGGGCCACAATTCGGGGCGCGCGGAAAACAGGACTTTCACGGGCATCGGGGGCCTTTCAAATCAGCGAGGACGATGGATATGCGCGCTTTGCACAATACCGAAGGCCGCCATCAGGACAAGCATGGCCGAGCCGCCATAGCTGACCATTGGCAGGGGCACACCCACGACCGGGGCCAGTCCCATCACCATCGACATGTTCACCGCGAAGAACAGGAAGAAGTTCAGCGCGATGCCCAGCGTCACCAGCGACGAAAACCGGTCCTTGGTCGACAACGCCGTCACCAGACAGAACACGATGATCAGGCCATAAAGGATCAACAGGGTAATGCCACCGACAAAGCCGAACTCCTCGGCCAATGTGGTGAAGATGAAATCGGTGTGTTTTTCCGGCAGGAAGTTCAGCCGCGATTGCGTGCCCTGCATGAAGCCGCGCCCGTTCCAACCACCTGATCCCAGCGCGATTTTGGACTGAGTAATGTGATAGCCCGCGCCCAGCGGGTCGGTGGAGGGGTCTAGAAAGGTATCAATCCGGCGGAATTGGTAGTCCTTGAGCAACTGCCACTCGGTTCCGCGGCTGTTGAAAACGGTTGCGATCAGCCCGACCACGGCGGCGATGACAGCGGCGAAATAGGCCCAGTGGACCCCAGCCAGAAACATCATCCCACCCCCTGCGGCCAGCAACAGGATCGAGGTGCCCAAGTCGGGTTGTTTGAGCACGAAAAACACCGGGATCAGGATCAGGATCACCGGAAGGATCACCCATAGCGGGCGCGAGGTTTTGTGCGAGGGCAGCCAGTCGTAATAGGCGGCCAGCACCATCACAAGGGCGACCTTCATCACCTCGGACGGTTGCAGGCGCATGAAGCCAAGGTCGATCCAGCGCTGTGCGCCCATGCCAATCGTCCCAAACAGCTCGACCACGATCAGCAGGCCTATCGAGCCCAGATAGGCCACAACCGACATGTTGCGCCAGAACCAGATGGGGACAAGCGCGATGATGAACATCACCGTCAGGCCCAGCCCGAACCGCTCCATCTGCGGTTCGGCCCAAGGGGTCCATGACCCGCCTGCAACCGAAAACAGCATCAGGAACCCGGCGCTGGCCACGCTGATCAACAGCAGGGTCAGGGGCCAGTTCATATACAAGAACTTGCGGAACCCCGAGGGCGTGGATTTGACCGTATACTCAAGATAGCTCATGCGCGGTCCTTTTCGGACGGGCGCGCTTTGGGGCGGCGATCGCCTTCAAGCTTCTTTTGCAGCTCCTTGATCCGGTCGCGGTCGGCCACCGGATAGGCGTCCAATGGCGGCGTCCCATTATAGAGCGCCTGTAACATGATATCCCGCGCCACAGGGGCTGCAGCTTTCGACCCGCCGCCGCCATGTTCCACCACCACGGCAATCGCGTATTTCGGCTTGTCATAGGGCGCGAAGCTGACGAAAAGAGCATGGTCTCGGCGCTCCCACGGCAGGTCTTCGTTGCGGATGACGCCGGCGGCACGTTCGGCCTTAGTGATGTTGCGCACCTGGCTGGTGCCGGTTTTGCCCGCCATTCGGAAATCATCGGCTATGATGCGGCTGCGATAAGCTGTACCGCGCCGGTCATTCGATACCGTCCACATCGCCTGCCGAACTTGTTCCAGATTACGCGGGTTGACGTCCAGCGGCTCACCTGCGCCCGAGGGTTGCTCGACCCCGTTCATCGACCGAACAAGCCGCGGCGAGACAGATCGCCCGGTCGCAATCCGTGCGGTCATCACGGCCAGTTGCAGCGGCGAGGCCAGCATGAACCCTTGACCGATCGAGGCATTGGCCGTGTCACCCACCAGCCATTCCTGCCCATGCACACGCCGCTTCCAGTCTTGATTGGGCGCCAGCCCGGCGGCCACGGCGGACATCGGTATGTCATGCTTGATGCCCAGCCCAAAAGTCCGTGCCATGTCCGAGATTTTGTCGATCCCCGTGCGCAGGGCCACGTCATAGTAATAGACATCGCAACTGCGTTTGAGCGAGGTTTCCAGATCGACTGTGCCATGCCCGCCGCGTTTCCAGCAATGGAACCGGCGGCTGCCAACCTTCAGGTGGCCAGGGCAATAGACGGTGTTCGATGGTCCGATCACTCCGGCCTCCAACGCGGCCATGGCGGTGATCATCTTGAAGGTCGATCCCGGCGGGTAGGTGCCCTGCACGGTCTTGTTGGCCAGCGGGCGGTAATTGTCCTGCGTCAGGGTCCGGTAATCCGCGACCGAGATGCCGCGCACGAACAGGTTGGGATCAAAACTGGGGGCTGAACTTATCGCCCGGATATCGCCGGTTTCGCAGTCGATCACGACCGCAGCGGCGCTTTCGCCCGCCAGACGTGCCTGCGCGTATTGCTGCAGATCGGCATCGACAGACAGTTGCAGATCGGCCCCGGCGGTACCTTCCTGCCGGTCAAGCTCGCGCATGACGCGGCCAGTGGCGTTGACCTCGACTCGTTTGGCCCCGGCCTTACCCCGCAGGCTGATTTCCTGTTTGGCCTCTAGCCCGACCTTGCCGATCTGGAACCGAGGTATGCGCAGCACGGGTTCGGGGTCTTCGATCTGGCTGAGGTCATAGTCGCTGACCGGGCCGACATAGCCAACGACATGGGCGAAATCTTCGTATCTGGGATATTGCCGTGTCATGCCGACCTCGGGCGTGACACCGGGCAGGGCGGGGGCGTTGACGGCGACTTTCGAGATATCTTCCCACGTGACCTGATCGGCCAGCGTGACCGGCAGGAACGGGGCCGAGCGGCGCATCTCGGTCTTGGCGCGCTCGATCTCATCATCGGTCAGCGGGATCAGGTCAGACAGTCTGGCGATAACGGCGTCTACGTCGCCCGCATCCTCGCGCACCATCACGATCCGGTAAGAGGGTGAGTTCTGCCCGATGATCTGCCCGTTGCGGTCGTAAATCCGACCGCGTGTCGGTGGGATCAGGCGGATGTTGATGCGGTTTTCTTCGGCCAGCAGGCGGTATTCATCCGCTTGATCCACCTGCATATACCGCATCCGTGCGGCCAGACCGCCAATAAACACGGCCTGCAATCCGCCAAGAACAAATGCGCGACGGGGCAGTCTTTTATAGGCCAAACCCTGCGATTTCTGTTTGCGTGGCTTCATGGGCGGGCTCCTACTGCGCCGGACTCCGAGGTCGAAACCCGCCGCACACCGAATCCGCTCTGGCTGAGCAGAACAATCAGCGGATAAACCGCAATCGTCAGAACCACTTGTATCACGACCGGACCCAATGCTGCCTGTTGCACGGACAGAATAGCAAGAATGACGCGGTTGAGGGCAAAAACAGCCGTGATGACGACGGCGGCGCTGGTCCATTCGCCCATGAACCCGGCGTCACGTAAGCCGGGTGCAGCGTTGCGCAGATAGGACGCGCCCATCACAACCAGCGCGGCCAGCAGACCCGGAGGACGTTGCAGCAGCAGATCGGCCAGCAACATCACCACCGCGATCAGAGGGATGGGCACAAACTCGGGACGCCGCAACACCCAGGCGAATGTCAGCGCAATGATCAGATCAGGAAAGGGCCAGCGATCTGGCCGCGCATTCAGTGGCAGCAGATGAAAAAACAGGATCAGAAGGGCCAGAAACAGATACAAGCCGCGTTTGGCCCAAAGCTGCGAAGTCTGACTATCCATCGCCGACCTCCGATGGGGTCAGGGCGGCTTCGGGGCGTCTGGGGCCGACGACATCGCCGGAATCTTCGATACGTGGAGCCGAATGGAAGCGCAGCACGCGCAAAAATTCCAGTCGCTCGAAATCGGCGGACAGGCGCACACGTAGGCGCCCACCGGGGTCGGCGGCGATCTGTCCGATCAGCAGGCCGCCAGGAAACACCCCGCCATCGCCCGAGGTCACGACCCGATCACCCGGTCGTACAAGCTCGCGGTTTTCCAGGAATTCCACAGCGGGCGAAGGCGTATTGTCGCCGGTGATCAGCGCGGTTTGACCCGAAGGCTGGATCGTCGCCGGAATGGCGCTTGACGCATCAGTCAGCAGAATGACCCGCGCTGTATCGGGGCCGACTCCGGAAATGCGTCCGACGACGCCGATCCCGTCCATCGTGGCCCAGCCATCCATGATGCCGTCCCGTTCGCCCACATTCAGCAACACCGATTGCCTGAAGGGCGAGCCGCTATCGGCCATCACAACCCCGGTAATATAGGTCAAGCGCGGGTCAAGCCGCACATTGTTAAGGTCCAGCAGGCGCGCGTTTTCCTGTTCAAGCTGTAGCGCGGCCTCTTTCCAGGCCCGCATCAGGCGCAATTCGCTGCGCAGCTCCTGGTTCTGTGCGCTCAGCCGCTGATAGCTTTGGAAATCGCGGACAAGGTTTACAACTGCGGTGACTGGCACCATCGCCCATTCCATCGACGGCACCACGCGGTCCACCACCTGCGCGCGAAACCGCTCGACCCGAGGGCTGTCAATGCGCCAGACCAGAAAGATTCCCAGCAGGCAAAGCACCACGATCCCCAACAGCAGGCGGCGCAGAGGGGCCGTGTATTCATCGCGCTGTGATCGGTCGTTTGCCACAGGTTACCTTCCCGTGCTGCTCTTGCCCGAGTTTTCACCCCGAAAGGGTGCGCGCCTTAGCTTTCGTAGTCAATCGCGTGGCGCAGTTGTTTTTCATATTCCAGCGCTTTGCCGGTGCCCAAAGCCACACAATTCAGGCTTTCATCGGCAATCGACACAGCCAGACCAGTCTGTTCGCGCAGGGCAAGGTCCAGATCGCCCAGCAGCGCGCCGCCGCCGGTCAGCATCACGCCCCGGTCCACGATGTCGGCGGCCAGATCGGGCGGTGTGGTTTCCAATGCTGTCATTACCGCCTCGCAAATCTGTTGGACGGGTTCCGACAGAGCCTCGGCGACCTGAGCCTGGCTGATCTCAATCTCTTTGGGTACGCCGTTAAGCAGGTCACGGCCCCGGATATGCATCGACTGGCCACGACCGTCGTCAGGCATCCGGGCAGTGCCGATGGTGGTCTTAATGCGTTCAGCGGTGGATTCGCCCACGAGAAGGTTCTGCTGACGGCGCAGATACGAGATGATCGCCTCATCCATTCGGTCTCCGCCCACGCGGACCGAGCGCGCATAGACGATGTCGCCCAGCGACAGAACCGCAACCTCGGTGGTGCCGCCGCCGATATCAACGACCATGTTGCCGGTCGGGTCGGTGATCGGCATGCCTGCACCAATGGCGGCTGCAATCGGTTCGGCAATCAGGCCCGCGCGGCGCGCACCTGCCGACAGAACCGACTGACGGATCGCACGCTTTTCTACGGGGGTCGCACCGTGTGGGACGCAGACGATGATCTTGGGCTTCGAGAAGGTAGACCGTTTATGCACCTTGCGGATGAAGTGCTTGATCATTTCCTCGGCAGTGTCGAAATCAGCAATCACGCCTTCACGCATCGGACGGATCGCCTCGATCGAACCGGGGGTTCGGCCCAGCATCAGCTTGGCGTCCTCGCCGACGGCCAGCACCTTTTTGACACCGTCCTTGACGTGATAGGCGACAACCGAAGGCTCCGACAGGATCACACCGCGCCCTTTGACATAAACCAGCGTGTTCGCCGTCCCAAGGTCGATGGCCATGTCCGCTGTGAACAAGCCGCCCAGATTGCCAAAGATTCCCATGCTTTTAATGATCCCGTTCGTCAAAATTACCACTGCCCGCGACTCGACGGTTCCGGGACGGATGTCTTATAGGGTGCCATCTCGCCCGGTAAAAGGGCTGATTCCGCGTCAATCAGCACCTTTCCGCCTTATTGATAGGGACTTTAGAAGGCAACATGCTCTCATATCAACATATTTACCATGCTGGAAATCTGGCTGACGTGCAAAAGCACGCTTTGCTGGCGTGGATGCTGGATTATCTGGCGCGCAAGGACAAACCCCTGACCTATGTCGAGACTCATTCGGGGCGGGGTTTGTACAAGCTGGACGCTGCTGAAGCGGTCCGCACCGGCGAGGCCGCTGCAGGAATTGAGCGCGCGCGGCGTGACGGGTGGTTTGGTGCTGATCATCCTTTGTCGAAGGCGTTGACCAGCGTTCAGGCAACGCACGGGGCGCAAGCATATGCGGGATCGCCCCTGATTGCGGGCAATTTGCTGCGTGATCACGACAGTTTGCATCTGGCTGAACTGCATCCGCAGGAATATGAGGCGCTCTCACTGGCCGTTTCGCGGTTCGGAGCGAAGGTCTACAAGCAGGACGGCTATGCGCTGGCGCATTCATTGCTGCCGCCTACCCCTCGGCGGGGTTTGCTGCTGATCGATCCAAGCTATGAGGTGAAATCGGAATATGACCGCCTGCCGGGGTTCATTTCCAAGGTGCACCGAAAGTGGAATGTTGGGGTCATCGCGTTGTGGTATCCGATCTTGACCGATGGGCGACACAAGCCGATGATTGCGGCGCTGCGGGCGCAAACCCTGCCCAAAGCAGCATGCCACGAGGTGCGCTTTCCAGCCGCGCGCGAGGGGCATCGTATGATCGGGTCGGGAATGTTCATTGTGAACGCACCGTTTGGCATTCAGGACGAGTTTATGCGCCTATCCACCTTGTTTGAGCGGTTGTAGAAAGCCCTCCCGCCCCGATTGCCAGCATCAAAGATGCCGTCAATC